>JAJQAF010000235.1 GCA_021203945.1 Campylobacter sp. | reverse complement strand
ATCACCGAGGCGATAAAACGATATAAAAAGAAAAGATAAGCTTAATTTCGGCTAAATTTTAAAATTTTATCGCTCCGTAGCCTAGTCGCTAAGCTCAAAATTTAGCGACCGGGCGAACTTAAGAGCCGACCGCATTAAAGTCATATTACATTAAGCTTTATTTTTAAATGAACGTCTTTACAAATAAAAAAATATATATAATAACAAATAGTAAAAAATTTTAGATAATCATCCAAGCGAAAACGGTATAAAAGAGATAACTTTTACAGCACGAATTTACAAATGGGCGGACTAGATAAATACTCTAGACCGGCACGAAAAATTTTAGATTTAAATTTTGACGAAAGAGTAGAGCAAGGCGATTTATCGCTAGTAAATAATATTTTAGAAAAAATGGATGACAAAGACATATATTGCTACTCTTTTGCTACAAAATACTGCGTTTTGCACAATTACAATCATTACGAAAGAGATGATTTTGTAATTTACGACGGGATAGTATCGAATCTACTTTTGAAATTTAGGGTACGAGATAAATTTGCTAAATTCTCAAATAAAGATTTAAAAGATTATCCAAAATATAAGCAAATTTTAAACGATTTTAGAAAATTTTATGCTCTTGATTGCGATTTTAGAGAGCTTGATCATTATCTTTGGATACCGGGCAAAGAGTTAAGACAAAAGCAAAAAACAGAGAATAATAAACGTTAAAATTTGCTTTTGTAAAATTTTTGATCTAGGCGGCGTCTTAAGTCCCCAATAAAAATCGCTCAAATATCTTCTCGTCTAAATCAATTTTATTAGCCTAAAGTTTGTTTTGGCCATATTTGCCGTCGGCGTGAATTTGCATCTGGTTTCAAAATAAAGCGACGCTCGTTTGCTTTTTACAAAATGCGTCCGATTTAGCTGCATTGCAAGATCAATCTAGCCTTATCAAATCGCTTGTTTCGCAAATCGTCATCCTTAATCCAAACGTAAAGCCGCCCGCAATCGCCCCACATCATCTCGTTTTCTTCGTTGCTGTCGATTTGCAAAAGCAGCGTCCAATCGCTTATATTTTTCTCAAGCTCCGCCTTTAGCGGGTGTTTGTATCCTAACGAATCGCCGCAATAAATCCCGTTTGAAACCAGCTCGCATTCAAGCTCCATTCCGCCTTGGATATTATCGGAATGTCCTAAAATTTTATTCATTTGCCCGTCTTGTTCGTCAAGCATCTCCCAAAACGCGTCTGCCTCTTCATCGCTCGCATTAAAAGACTCGGCTAAACTACTCCACATGCCGGAAAGTTCAATGTGCGACGTGAAATTTAGCACGGTCGGGCTAAACGGCGTGAGAAGTTCGGCATTCTCTACGGCACGGCGTTTCAAATCGCCGATCTCGCCTTCAAAATAGAAAATTTTCGTTCCGCTTACGTCCTTCGGATCAAATCCCCAAGGCATATCATAGCAGTCGTAAAATAGATATAAAATCCCCGAATTTGGCAGCTTGTTTTGGGCGTCAAAGGGCTTTACTTCGGCGAAATTTATCTGGGCGATAAAGCTAAGATCATTGCCGGTGAGCTTATTTTTAAACCACGGCATATCGCTTGGCAGATCGGGACTACCGCCGATCTTTGACGCACCGATTTTAATCTCATCGTCGCTTTTGACGCTTAAGCCTATCCTGATAGCGTTTTTTGCATAAGATTTAAATTCGTTAAAAAATCTTTGTAACTCGAATTTTTCGTAGTTTTCTTTAAGTTTTTGCAAGTCCGTTTTATCCTTTTTCCATAGTGATTTTATCGGCAAATTTACCGAAGAAATGATACCCCGATCCCGCTTGCGCCAAAACGTCTAAAAGCTCGTCGGCACGCCTTACATATACGCCGCCTACGTAGTCGGCTCCGCGAGCAAACAAAGCATTAGGCAACGTAAGTGCGGTAGGTCCTACGACTATCGCTTTGGCTTCTTGCTTTTTAAAGCTCAAGAGCTCTTCAAGCGTATCGTTAATGAGCGTAGTCGCCGTGATTATGACGTTGTCGGCTCTTGGAACGACATTTTTCGCTTCGCTTGCGGGCAGGTAAAATTTAAGCTCGTTTTGTTTTAAAGTGCTTTTATCCAGCTCTAAAATCCTAAAATCCAGCTCTTTTTTCATCATAAATTTTATATAGGGCACCAAAGCGCCGATTATCACGCTAAAAGAGTCTTGTTTGATCTCAAGCCGCTCAAAGGGATCGGCGTTAAATTTGATCTGCGGTCGCGCCTTATCTATGCACGCCTTACCCAACGCATTTAAGGCGGCGATTGCAAGTGTTTTTTTAAGTGCGGCGGGACTTTCAAGATCTTTTAGCAGATATCTCACGCTTTTGCCTGCGATCTCGCCCGAATTCGGCATCATGCCGGCGGAGGTCGGACAACAAACGGCTTGTCCTATGGATTTTAGCGGAGTGTAGCTAACGCCGCATGCTCCGTTTTCTAGTTTAACGCCGGTAAAAAACAATCCTATAACGGCGTGTTCTACGCGTAAATTTAGCGCTTCTTCGCCTAAAATTTCCTTCGCAAGATCTAGCGTTTCGTTTAAAATTTCACTCACGATTTCCATCCTTTAGGTAGAATTTGCCGCTTAATTTATTTTTCGGCAACCGCTTTAAGCTCCTCTTCGTTTAGAGGCTCCACTAAGATATAATTTGCGTCTATTAAAC
>JAJQAF010000091.1 GCA_021203945.1 Campylobacter sp. | reverse complement strand
CGTATATAAAGCTTATAAAAAAAATTAAAGCAACATTTAACTTTTTCACACCGAACTCCTAAAAATTTACGACATTTTAACAAAATTAAACGCTAAACTCGCTTAGTTCATTAAAATTTAGATATTTATAAATTTCATTTTCCTTGCCGCCGACGGCTTTAGGAACGATTCGCATATATTCGTCAATGCTCGGCAAACGCCCCAAAATAGCGCAAACTGCTGCCATTTCGGCACTTCCCAAATATACTTTCGCGCCCATTCCCATTCTGTTATCGAAATTCCGCGTAGAGGTCGAAAAAACGACGGCATTATCGGCAACGCGCGCTTGATTTCCCATACAAAGCGAACAGCCCGGCACTTCCGTGCGAGCTCCCGCCGCGCCGAATATCGAATAATAACCCTCGCCGCTCAGCTTATCTTTATCCATTTTTGTAGGCGGCACGACCCAAAGACGAGTAGGAATTTGACCTTTGCCCTTTAAAATTTCACCTAAAGCGCGGTAATGCCCTATATTCGTCATACAACTTCCCACAAAAACTTCATCGATATTTTTTGCCCTATTTTCATCCGCTAAAATTTCGCTAAGGCTCGCTACGTCGTCGGGATCGTTCGGACAAGCCAAAATAGGCTCGGTTATCTCGTTTAGATTTATATGTATCGTTTGAGCGTATTTTGCGTCGGCGTCGGCTCTTAAAAGCAGCGGATTTTCTAACCATTCAAGCATTTTTTCTCGCCTTCGCTCAAGGGTTTGCGAGCTTTCATAGCCGGCTTGTATCATCGCCTCTATTAAAGAAACGTTTGATTTTATGTATTCTTTTACGGGCTCAACGTCTAAATTTACTACACATGCCGCCGCGCTACGCTCCGCAGACGCGTCGCTTAATTCAAAAGCCTGCTCGACTTTTAAATGTTCCAGCCCCTCTATCTCTAAAATTTTACCGGCAAAAATATTTTTCTTATTCTTTTTCTCGACGGTCAAAAGCCCTTGTTTTATAGCATAATACGGTATCGCATTCACCAAATCCCTAAGCGTTATGCCCTTTTGCAACTGACCGCTAAATTTTACCAAAACCGATTCGGGCATATTTAAAGGCATCACGCCGAGCACCGCCGCAAACGCTACCAAACCGCTTCCGGCCGGAAAGCTAATACCTATAGGAAAGCGCGTATGACTATCTCCGCCCGTGCCTACGCTATCGGGTAAGACCATACGATTTAGCCAAGAGTGGATAACGCCGTCGCCCGGCTTTAGGCTCACTCCGCCGCGCGAATTAATAAATTTAGGTAAAATTTTATGTAAAAGCGCATCGCTTGCCTTTGGATATGCCGCCGTATGACAAAAACTCTGAAGGACGAAATCGGCTGAAAATCCAAGGCTTGCAAGCTCTTTTATCTCATCGCGTGTCATCGGTCCCGTCGTATCTTGCGAACCGACCGTAAGCGTGATAGGTTCTACGTAAGAATGCGGTCTTACTCCGTTAATGCCGCAAGCCTTACCGACCATCTTTTGCGCTAATGTATAGCCGTAGCCGCTGTCTTTTGGTTGATTTGGTTTGGTAAAAATTTTCTCGTCTTCTAAATTTAAAGCGATTCTGGCTTTAACGCAAAGTCCTCGTCCGATTATAAGAGGTATTCGTCCGCCCGCGCGAATTTCATCCGCCAAAGTGTTCGGCGACAGGCTAAATTTCGCAGCTATTTCTCCGTCTTTAACTATCTCGCCTCTATACGGATAAATCTCGATCTCATCGCCCGTTTGAAAGCGGCTAACGTCCGTTACGATAGGCAATGCTCCGCTATCCTCGGCGGTATTGAAAAATATCGGAGCGATCGCACCGCCGATAACGATACCTCCTGTTTTTTTATTCGGCACTCCGTCTATGTCGCTGCCAAAATGCCACTGAATGGAATTTATGCCGCTTTTTCTACTACTTCCCGTTCCCACTACGTCGCCGACATACGCTATCTCGCGACCGCTTTTTTTAAGCTCTTTTATAGTCTCAAGACTTCCGGGTAAGCGCTTGATTAGCATTGCGTTTGCGTGTAGAGGTATATCCGATCTAGTGAAAGCTTCGCTTGCCGGGCTCAGATCGTCGGTATTTGTCTCGCCCGCGACCTTAAAGACGACGGCTTTTATAACATCGGGTAATTTTGGACGAGCTAAAAACCACTCTGCGTTTGCCCAAGATTTTAGCACTTCAAGAGCGTATTTATTGCTCTTGCTCAACCGGACTACGTCGCCGAAATAATCATGCACGAAAACAATATTTTTAAGCTCGTTACAGGCGGCATTAGCTACGGCTTCGTCTAAATTTTGAAGCGCCGCGATAAGCACGATAACATTATATCCGCCAAGCATCGCTCCAAGAATTTTTATAGCCTTAAATTTATCAAGTCCGTCGATTTTCAAATCATGATTTATAATCTCGTTTAAAAACTCCGCTTTTATCTTTGCCGCGTCATCAACGCCCGGATTTACGCGCGTAGAGAGCAGTTCTATAAGCTCGTCCCGCCTTTTATCGCCGGTTTTTAAAAGCTCGCAAACCGCTTTAGCCTGTTCCTCGCTTAAAGGCAAAGGCGGAATACCCAACTCTTTTCTATCGGCAACGTGTTTTTCATAGTTTTCAAAAAAGCCCATCTCGTCTCCCTTTCTCTTATACACAACTTCCGCTGCCAACGAATTGAGAGGTGTAGAT
>JAJQAF010000089.1 GCA_021203945.1 Campylobacter sp. | reverse complement strand
ATATGCCGAGTCAAAGCGAACTCGATCTTATTTATAAATTTATGCTTTCGTTAAACGGGGAGCGCCCGAGGATAATGAATGAAGATTCTTCGAATTAAGATTTTTACCTTTTTTCTAGCGATGATATTTATCGCGTGTTCTTTTTTTATCTATAAAATCAGCGGCGCTTTAAGCGTTAATGTCGATTTTAACGATGCCGTAGCAAATTTAAAGCTTACAAACGACGAGATAGATTTTAATCTACGCAATAACGTATTTACGCTTAATTACGACAAATTAAGCCGAAACGTCAAAAATTTCGACCGAAATTTAACGAGACTAATAGCGCTAAATAAGCAAAATTTATGGCTTGGGTTTAACGATAATACGCACAAACTTGAAGAGCTAAACAATATTTATATCCAAAAACGTAAATTTATCGATAGGTCAAACTACATAAGCTCCGGTATCTCCGCTATCGTAATCGCCACGGAGCATGAGATCGATCAAAATCCGAATTTAAAAGCGTTTAAGCCGTTATTTTTGAAAATAAAAAGTATGAATAGAGCCGATTTGGATACTATAAACGAGATCAAATTCGATATAGTCGGATTGTCTTTGGCTACACAAACCGATTCAAAGTATTTAAATACGCTAAAAATGGCTAATCATATTCTAAGTTCGGCTACTTTTTTAAATTTTATCTTACAACAAAGCGATCAACTTAAATTAGGCGAGGCTATAAAAGAATTCAGACTGGCAAATCTTGCATGGTATCACAAGACCCTTAAACGGCTGGAATTATTGCAATACGTAGCCTTTATTCTGTTTTTTTGTATTTTTGCTTTCGTCTTTTATCAAACAAGGCAAAGCGTAAATAGTTTGCGCCGAATAGAGCTTTTAAAAAACACGATAGACAGCGATTATAGTTCGGTCGTGTTTTCGGATGTGAAAAATCAAATTTTGTATGTAAATAAAACGTTTGAAGATACGACGGGATATAAACTTAAAGAGGTAAAAGGCAAAAATCCTCACGTGTTAAAATCCGGTATGCATTCGGAAGCCTTTTACGAGAATATAAGACAGGCGATTAGAACAATGACTCCGTGGGAAAACGATGAGTTTATCAGCAAAGCAAAAGACGGAAGTCTCATATATGAAAAGGCTAAATTCGTTCCGTTTTTCTTTCGCTCCAAGCTTGAGGGATATATAGCCATCAAGCTCAATAGAACGCATGAAACGAAAATGTTAAAAGAGCTTGCTATAAAAAACGAACAAATCAAAATCCAATCGACCATCGATAAATTAACGGGTTTTGGCAATTATTTCGCTCTAACCGAAATTTTAGACGATGGTAAAGACGGTATGCTGATTTGCGTGAGTATTAAAAATTTTAAAACGTTGAGGTTTTTTTATCAAACCAAAGTCGTCGACGCGATGTTAAAAGCCATTGCCGATACGCTCAAGCTTTGCGTAGATACTTCGCAAATGAGCGCGCAATTGTTCCATTTTCAAGACGATGCGTTTTACATTTGGTATAACGGCGATAATATTGCGCGAGATATAAACTCCGTTAGGGGATATTTTAACTTTAATAGGCTTGAAGTCGTAATCGACGACAAACAAGAGAGTTTGCCGAGTCCAAAAATGGTTATGGGCATATCTTTGCCTAACGATACGCCGCAGACAAATCGCTTAATGCAGGCTATTTTGGCAAACCAGCAGGCTTTAAATAACGGTAGCGAAATTTATTATTATCAAGAAAACGACGCTATCGAAATGCAATATTATAAAAACCAGCTTGTAACGCAATTAGTCGAATACGCGCTTGAAAACGATATGGTTGTCGTCGAGTGTCAGGGCATTTACGACATACAGACCGACGAAAAAGAGGCGAAATTTTATGAAATTTTGGTGCGCATTATGGATCAAAGCGGTAAAATCCATTATCCGGGAGAATTTTTAGAGGTTGCCGCAAGAGCTCAACTATACGTGCAGATAACCAAAAAAGTCATAATCCACGCTTTTGCGCTTGTAGAAAAATATCCTCAATATACGTTCTCGGTAAATCTTTCAAACTCCGATATTTTGGATCGTTCCGTTCGCGAGTTGCTTAAAGAGAAGCTAACCGCCTGCACAAATCCGCACCATATCTGCTTTGAAATGCTTGAAAGCGAGGATATGAGCGATTACGAGGGTATAAATTCTTTCATAAAAAGCGTAAAAAGCTACGGATGTAAAATTTCTATCGACGATTTCGGTTCGGGGTATTCAAATTATTACCGAATTTTGGAGCTTGATATAGACAATATCAAAATAGACGGCTCTATAATAAAAAAATTGCCGTATGACCAAAATGCCGGTATCTTGGTAGAAACTATAGTAAATTTTGCCAAAACGCAAGGTTATAAAATCGTAGCCGAATTCGTAAGCTCGCCTGAAATTTTAGCCGAAGTCAAGAAATTCGGTATTAAATACGCACAGGGATTTTTATTGGGCAAGCCGAAGTCTATGAGCTAGCCTTTGGAATTTAGATGAAAATAAAATAAATTAGAATTAACTGTATTTTAAAGCTTATATGGATAATATTTTGTAGAATTTTAAAGAAGTGGTGACCCATACGAGACTCGAACTCGTGTTACCGCCGTGAAAGGGCGATGTCCTAACCGCTAGACGAATGGGCCGCCGATCGGTCATTAAAAAATGGGATTATACTACTTACGTTCATAAT
>JAJQAF010000036.1 GCA_021203945.1 Campylobacter sp. | reverse complement strand
CTTTTACACGAATATCAAAAAGAAAGAATTGACGCGTTTATGAATCTTGCGGGAGAAAATATAAATTTAAGCCAAAAAAGGGCTGAAACCGACGAAAAGCTAGCCGCTCTAAGCGTAAAAGACGACATTGCCGCAAAGCTTGCGACGTTTAGAAATCAAATAAACGCAAAGGATACAAAGGACATACTTGATAGTTCAAGAGCCGTGCCGCAAAGCGCATTTACTCAAATTTACGCTTACAACGGCGAGTTTGAGCCGAGCTTGGTCGCATACGCCAACAGAGTGCTAAATATGGCGCAAATCAAGGAAAATATCGCATATTTAAGCGCGATTATGAGCAAGGCTTACGTGCTAAAAAACATCACTCACGAAGAGTTTATGAAGATGATCGGCATAGACGGCGCGACGGCTACTTACGTGTGGAATTTTATTGATTTTAACAACGAAAAATACGGCAAAGATTTTAGGGATAATCTCGTAATGGCGCCTAAATTTAGGATTATAGATAAGGCGATGAAAGAGGTTATGAGCGATTATAAAACCGCGGCAAACATCAATACGCCAGAGTTTTGGTCGGGCAATATGAACGGCTTGCTAGACGAGTTTAGAGCTTACGAGCTAAAATTACTCGGCGAGTTAAAAGACACGGCGATGGGCATAAAAGACAAAGCAAACAGCGAGCTTATCACCACAGCTTTGATAATCGCCGCATTTATAGCCATTTTGTTGATCGTATCGTTTATAATCAGTAAAAATTTAGTGGGCGGTATCGGCGAGATACAAAAGGGGCTTAGCGAATTTTTTGACTTCTTAAACAATAAAACGGCGAGCGCGAAACTGCTAAATGTTGAAGGACGCGATGAAATCGGGCGTATGAGCGTGCTGATAAACGAAAATATCAAGCAGATAGAGCAAAATTTAGTGGAGCAAAGAAATTTTATAAGTTCGGCAAACGACTTTGTGGGGCAGATTAAAAACGGCAATTACGCCGCCGATATGCACGCAAACACTTCAAATCCGGCGCTTTTGAAGCTAAAAGACGCATTTGCGGAGCTGTCGGTCAGTCTTCAAAAAGAGATCGCAGTCGGAAGCAAGGCGATATTTGCAACGCTGGATAAATTTAAAAATCAAGATTTTAGCGCCAGAAGTAACGACGGCGGCAGAGTAGCTTTGGGTATTGACGCCTTGGGTCAAGAGATCTCAAATATGCTTAAATTAAATTTACAACAAGCTCACGTTTTGGAGGAAAAAGCGGAAATTTTATCCCAATCTATGGCGCAGCTCGCAAACGGCGCCAACGAACAAGCCAATTCTTTGCAAGAAAGTGCGGCGGCGGTAGAGCAGATGAACTCGTCAATGAACGCAATATCTCAAAAAACCCAAGACGTCATAAGGCAGTCTGACGAGATTAAAAATATAATCGTGATAATTCGCGATATTGCCGATCAGACGAATTTGCTCGCTCTAAATGCTGCGATTGAAGCGGCGCGTGCGGGCGAGCATGGGCGCGGGTTTGCCGTCGTCGCCGATGAGGTTAGAAAGCTGGCCGAAAGAACTCAAAAAAGCTTAAGCGAAATTGAAGCGAATACGAATGTTTTGGCTCAAAGCATAAATGAGATGAGCGAAAACATAAAAGAACAGACCGAAGGCATACATATGATCAATCAATCCGTCGCAAACGTCGATGATCTAACTAGACAAAACGCGATAGTCGCCAATAGAACGAACGAAGTAACTATCGAGGTTGATTCGATCGCCAAACATATGCTTGAAGACGTTAAGAAAAAGAAATTTTAGCGTTAATCGGGGTTAAATTTGACCCCGAAATTTGATCTGTAAATTTAGCCGAATGCGCCGTATCTTAATGCTAAATTAAGCGATATTGCGTGCTTTCGCCACTGCCTATTTTTTGTAGCTTGCCGTGCCGATAAAGCTTGTCTAAAACCGTTTTGCACAGCATAATCTCATTTTCTTCGTCTTTATCCGTGTCCGTTTTGTGCAAGACGTTTATGCAAATTTGCTTAAACGTAAAAGCCTCACTGCCAAGACTTGCTATCCATTTTAATATCTCTTCTATCAGATTTGCTCGCTCTATAAAAGATGAGCCAAAGCTAATAACCCCAGCCGCTAAAAGCGTTGATATCGTGTATATAATCCAAAAATTTATTTCCGCTATCGTTGCCGCGCCGCAAGAGCAAAGCAGAGCCGCGCTAAGGAAAAAATATGCGCCGATTTTGAAGTTTAAGCCTAAATTTTCAAAGGGATTGTCGGCAAAAATAGCGGCTATGTTTTTTGCCTGCGAAAGTCCGCCGTAAAAGTTTAAATTTGCCAGCCCGACAAGGCAAAGAAGCGCAAAATAGTAAAGCGATCTATCCCACGCAAGCACTATCGCATAGCAAATCGCGACGCTTAAAAAGGCGTTGATAGCAAATCTAAGCGTCAAATTTTCTACAAATACGAGCAATAAAAAGATAAAAAATAAATAAAGCACATTTTTTCTTTTTTGCAAAATTATACTCAAATTTTAGCCTTGTTTTTGGTAGAATAGGGCTTTGATTAAAGGATAAATTTTGAATATCGTTTTTGGTCCCGTTAGCTCTAGGCGCTTTGGCGTGTCGCTTGGCATCGATCTTTCGCCGAAAAGTAAATGCTGTAATTTTGATTGCGTATATTGCGAGCTCAGTGCGGGAACACCTTAAAATTTAAGTGATG
>JAJQAF010000018.1 GCA_021203945.1 Campylobacter sp. | reverse complement strand
ATATCTACTTGCGCGCTTACGTCAAAGCTATGTTCGCTTGCCATCATCTCTCCTTTATAAAATTTTCTATATTTTTTACTATCAAATTTATAAGCTTTTCTCTCGCCTCTTTGCTAGCCCATGCGACGTGCGGCGTAACGATGAGGTTATCTTTGTTTTTTACGCTTAAAAACGGGTGATTCGGCTTCATAGGCTCGGTTTGCAAAACGTCTATGCAGGCTCGTAAATTTTTATTATCAATTGCGTTTGCCAAGGCTTTTTCATCTATTATACCGCCGCGTCCGAAATTCATCAAAATAGCTCCGTCTTTCATAAAATTTAGCTCGTTTTCACCGATTAGCCCGCTTGTTTTTTCGTTTAGGGGAGCGTGAATACTTACGATATCGCAAATTTTTAGCAGTTCGTTTAGCTCAAGGCGTTTAAAATCGCCGTTTTGATTTTTGCCGCTCGTCGAATAGTAAAAAATGTTCGCTCCAAAGGCTTGCGCTACGTTCGCCACGCCACGCCCTATCTCGCCAAGCCCTATAATACCGAAATTTTTGCCTGAAATTTCGCCTATGCCTTTGCTTAAATTCGTAAAAATTTCACTCTTTGTCCATTCGCCGCTTTTTACGTAATCATCATAAAATTTTATCTGATTACAAAGCGCCAGCAGGCAAGCAAACGTATGCTGGACTACGCTATTTGTTGAATATCCGGCTACGTTTTTTACGCTTACGCCTTTTTGAGCGGCGTATGTCGTATCAACGTTATTAACGCCGGTAGCGCTCACGCATACGAGTTTTAAATTTTCACACGCGTCCATCACGTTTTTATCGATTATTACTTTATTCGTAATGACCGTGTCGGCATTTTTTAAGCGCGCGATCGTTTCGTCCGCGTTTGTGATTTCGTAGCTTATAAATTCTCCGAATTTTTTAAAGATACTTAAATCAACGTCGTTCCCAAGCGTCAAAGCGTCTAAACATACTATTTTCATTTTATATAGTGCCCCACGAATTTTGATGTATTGTTTATTATTTCTCCGCCCTTGCGAAACCCTAGCGCGCAACCCTCATACGCAAAAAATACGCCCGCTTGATAGTTATCGCCTTTAGCGTCTTTATTAAAGTCGTAAAATTCTTGATAAACGGCGCGATTTGTCTCGTAAATTCCGTCGTTTTGAGCGCTTATCTCTCCGTTGGCTTCTATTATACTTACGTTAGCGCCCTCTCGCCCGAATATCGGCTTTTTGACGCATTTTTTTCCAGCTATCGGTTCGTTTGACGCTTGTAATAAAAGCGAATGATTTGGGTATAGATCCCATAAAATTTTAAGTATGCCTTTGCTTTGAAAAAGTAGCGTATATGCCGGATTTAGCACGATTGCTTTTTGATTTTGGACGATATTTCTTAATATTAGCGCAAGCTCGCCCTCTTGAACGGCTATATCTTCCCACGGCACCAGCTTAAACCAGTATTCAAAGTTTTCATCGCCTTTAAAAATACCGTTTTCGTCGCTAAAATCCACTTCGTCCACGTAAGCAAAATCGGTTGCAAATCCCGCTTCGCTTGCCGCACTTTGCAACAATTTAACGGTATTTTCATCCTCGATACTTCCCGCGACCGAGCTAAATAAAATTTTCCAGCCCTCGTAATATTTGCTAAAATCCGCCGTATCGCCGTCCAATACGACCAAGCGTTTAAAATTTTCGACTAAAGACGCATAAAGATCGTTAAACTGCGAGCTTTCATCCATTTTGTTAAATTTTAGCATCGCCCATTGCACGATCGCCGTTTCAAATACCGCCGTAGGCGTATCGGCGTTAAATTCTATAAGCTTTATGTCTTTGCCGTCAAGTCCGCCCGCCAGATCAAATCGTCCGTATAAGTGCCAATGCACATCGTTTTCCCAGCTATTTTTTATAAGGTCTATTAGATTAAACGGTATGCCGACCTCGTGAAATAAGTTATTGTCAATGATATATTGCGCGGCGTTCGCAAACATATCGTATAGCTCGTTTGCCGCGTTGTAATAAGCCTCCGCCTCGTTCCTGCCGACTTCGACGATCTCGTCCGCGATATACGCGCTGTTATCGGCATCGGTATGCCAACTAAATCCGATTTGTTCTAAGAAATGTTTGTTTAACGGCTCGATTTTTTTTAAATTTATCATAATTAACCGCCGAAGCTTGAGCTAGAAGAAGAACTTGAACTTTTTGAACCGCCGCCGAAAAATCCGCTCTTTGAAGTGCCTTTTGGGCTAGTCGTCGCGCTTTTTGCCTTATTAAAACTATCCGCACTTCTCGTGTATGCGCTTGGATTTTTATACGCCGTTTGTCTTTGGGCTTGAAAATTTTGATTTCCGAACAGCTTATTGCCTATCCAACTACCTATAATCGCACCCGCCGCAGAGCTAAGCAAAATTTCGCCCAAACCGGCTCCTCCGTTACTTATCTGAGCGTCGGATTTTGTTAAATTTGACGTTCCGTTGTCTATTTTAGCGTTCTCTTCGGCTACTAACGCGTCCATTTCTTCTTTCGTTAAAATTCTCTCGCTACCGTCCAGTTGCTTTAAAACTACGCGGGTTTCGCTGCTTGGGTATTCTTCCAAGACCTTGTATTTGCCTTTTTCGATCTCTTCGATTATGACGAAAGCGCACGTTATTTGCGCCGCTTCGCTCATTGCGTCGGTATGATCGTCGTTTCCGCTACATCCGGCTAGTCCCGCCGCTACG
>JAJQAF010000253.1 GCA_021203945.1 Campylobacter sp. | reverse complement strand
AACTAAATTTATTGATCTGAAGACTAAACATACGATCTATTTGAACTCTTTTAAAATATTGTATAAATAAATCAGAAATATGCCCGACATCTATCCGATCTCGTTTTTCACTCCTTTGCCCTCGACTACGAAAAGCGGATAGATAAAATCGTTTGCACTCAGCGAATTTTCGCGCACCAAGTCCCTGATATTCGGATTTATCCTAAGTCGTCTAAAGCGTTTAAACATAATTTTCCTTTTACTTTGATACAATTTCAATTTATAAGTGTAGCATAACAGGAGTTAAAATTTTATGAATATCAAACTGTCTAACATCGCAAATTTGCCGTCGCGTTTCGGAACATTTGAAATGAAAGCCTTTAAAGAAGGCGAAAAAGAGCATTTGGCGATATTTAAAAAGCCTTTCGGCGATGTAGTAAATGTGCGAATTCACTCCGAATGCCTAACCGGAGATGCGATAGGAAGCCTAAAATGCGACTGCCGCGATCAGCTGGAAGCCAGTTTAAAATACATTGAGGCACACGGCGGAATGGTGATCTATCTGCGTCAAGAAGGGCGAAATATCGGGCTTTTAAACAAAGTAAACGCCTATGCGCTCCAAGATCGGGGCTTTGATACGATCGAGGCAAACCATCAACTCGGCTTCAAAGCCGACGAACGCACGTATGAGATAGTGGATTTCATTTTGAAACATTTTGAGATTTCAAGGATAAATTTACTTACCAACAATCCGCAAAAATTAATGGGTCTAAAATGCGTTGAAATCGTATCGCGCGTGCCTATCGTCATAAAACCGAATAAATTTAACGAGGGTTATTTAAAGGTCAAAAAAGAGCAGATGGGGCATATGCTTGATGAGTAAATTCGTAACACCTAGCGATTTTGACGAGAGAACGGCGGAATTTGCCGAAATTTTGGCTAAATTTAACCGCGTGCATTCGCTTACGAATTATAAAGATATTTCGGCTCAAGTATCAGACAGCATAGCGCCGCTTAAATTTTTAAATTTTTATCCGAAAATAGCGATTGACGTAGGAAGCGGAGCGGGATTTCCCGCTATTTTTTTAGCTATGATTTTAAAAGATTGCAAATGGTATCTTTTTGAGCCGAATTTGAAAAAATCGGCATTTTTAAATTACGTAAAAGTGCAGATGAACTTAGAAAATTTAAACGTCCAAAGCGAGAAAATAGAGCTTTCAAAGCCTTTTATCGCCGAGCTGATAACATCAAGGGCGCTAATGAAAACAAAAGAAATTTTAAAAATCTGCAATGGGTTTTATGATGAGAAAACAAAATTTTTATTATATAAAGGCTCAAGCGTTAGCCAAGAAATCGTAGGTATCGACGCTAAAATTTACAATGAAAAAAACAGAAATTACGTATTTTTTAACGTTGAGCCGTAACGAATAAATTTACAATCAAAATATCAAGAGGTAAAAATGAGTAAAATTTTAGTGTTTTTAGCTATTTTGTTAATCATCTACATAGTATTTTTCAAACTGAAAAAACGCGGCGATAAAGACGCTCAAAATTTTGTAGAATGCGATAAATGCGGCACTTTCATCGATATAAAAGAAGCTGTTTTAAGCGGCGGAAAATATATCTGCAAAGATTGCATAAAGGACAGATAATGCAGCTGATAGGTCACGCTTTAATATCTTACGAGCCGATATTTTGGGCTCAAAATAAGAGCGAAATTTTAAACGAAAGGCAAAATTTATTTGTCTATAACGCGGCAATGGTGAAATACGCAAAGGAAATAAATGCCGAATTTAGCGTAGTTTGCGATAATATTGCCGAAGCCGTAATAGCAAACGCAGCCGAAGCGAAATTTATCGTCTGTCATACCGACGTAGCGAAAAAGTTTGCCGATTTGGCACAGTTTTACTTGTTTGACAGCAAAATCGCTTGCATAATAAAAGACGAGAGCGATCTTGAAGTTTTGGCAAATCTTGGCGTAGATGCCGCGATATTTAGACAAGGAGTCATCGGTGGAAATTTTTAAAACCTGTTTTTTGATGGTTGGATTAATGCTGCTTTTTATCTTCGTCGGCGGCTACGTAGGTGGGCGGGAAGGTATGATAATCGCCTTTTTAATGGCGGGCGGAATGAATATATTTTCATATTTTTTTAGCGATAAATTAGTCCTAAAAAGATATAACGCCGTAAGTGTTGACGAGCAAAACGCGAGCGGACTTTATGCCATCGTGCGAGCTTTAAGCGATAAAGCCCGCATACCTATGCCAAAGGTCTATATCATCCCGGAGCAAGTTCCAAACGCCTTTGCAACTGGTCGTAACCCAAGCCACGCCGCCGTTGCCGTAACGGAAGGGCTTTTAAATTTACTAAACGAAAATGAAATAGAAGGCGTGCTGGCTCATGAACTTAGCCACGTGCGCCACTACGATATATTGACCGGAACGATTGCGGCGGTAATGGCAGGGGCTATCGCTATGCTTGCCAATTTCGCGAAATTCGGTGCTGCGGCGAGCTCAAATCGCCAAGCCCAAAAAGGAAACGCCGTTATGATGTTAATCATCGCAGTCGTGATGCCTTTGGCTGCAACCGTCATTCAAATGGCGATCTCACGCGAGCGAGAATACAAAGCCGATAAAGGTGCTGCGCTTCTCACGCGGCATCCCGAATGGTTGGCAAGCGCGCTTAGAAAGCTTGAAAGCTACTCGAATTCCTACTCAATGCGAAACGCCTCGCCTCAAAGCGCGCATATGTT
>JAJQAF010000304.1 GCA_021203945.1 Campylobacter sp. | reverse complement strand
GGCAAATCCATACCTATATTTTTCATAGTCTGTTTAAAAATTTGCCTATCTTCGCCCTTTTTTATCGCTTCGGGCTTTGCGCCTAAAAATTTAACGCCTTTAAGCATATCGGCTTCATGCATCTGCATGGCGACGTTTAGCGCGACCTGTCCGCCCATCGTAGGCAGTATCGCATCGACGTTTTCTTTTTTGATAATGCGCGAAATACTCTCTTTAGTAATCGGCTCTATATAAGTAGCATCGGCAAAATCGGGATCCGTCATAATCGTGGCGGGGTTTGAATTTATCAGCACTACGCGGTATCCAAGCTCTTTTAGCGTCTTAGCCGCTTGGGTTCCGCTGTAATCAAACTCGCAAGCTTGACCGATCACGATAGGCCCGGAGCCGATCAGTAAAATAGTATTGATGTCCGTTCTTTTTGGCATTATTTTTCCTTTGTAACAACGTATAGATAGCTTGGGATGTTTATATGGACGTAAGGTTCGACAAGAACGCTTTGATAAGAGCTTTCTTTGAAAATTTTAGTTACCTTACCCACGGGAATTCCGCTAAAAAATATTTTATCAAGACCGCTTGTAAAAACCTCATCGCCCTCTTTAGGACTTAGCCACTGCGGGATAAATTTTACCATAACTCCGTTTTGATTGCCGTGAGCGACGCCCGGAATTTTATCCTTGCCGATATATACGGCGAATATACTTCGCGGATCGTTTTGTAAATAAGCTAACGGCTTACCGTCTTTATCTACGACGATGCCGGCGCTTTTGCCTTGATACATTAATCCGTAAATTTTGGACGCGTCATAATCTTTAAATTCGCTTATCCAAATTTTATTATAATCGCCTATATGGGCGTAGCTAAGCCCTTTTACCAGCTTTACCGCCGGAGCATACACGCTTGAGTTTTTATCTTTTAAAATTTGATTTAATTCGCTGGCAAAAGTCGAAAGCAGCATTGCCGACTTTTCAAGTTCGGCATTTTGCTCTCTTAAATTTTGTATTTCGTCGGCTTGTCTAAAATGTTCGTTTATCCCGTCTTTTATCGATTTTATCGAATTGTCGTAAAAATTTACGACGTAATTACTAAGCCGAAGTGAAATATTACTTAAAATTTCACCTTTATATATAGAAACACTCGCAAGCAGCGCAATCAGGAGAAAAAGAACGATCTTACTCTTCATTTGTCAGCTGTTGAAGTAATCCTATCTCCTCTAAGGTCTTGCCCGTGCCGCGAGCGACGGCTAAAAGCGGCTCGTCGGCGACAAATACGGGAAGTTTAACGATATCGGAAAGGAATTTATCAAGCCCTCTTATGAGCGCTCCGCCGCCGGTCAAAACGATACCTGTCTCTACTATATCGCCCGCTAAATCGGGCGGCATCATCTCAAGCACGGTTTTTAACGCGTCGGCTATCTCTTTAAGCGGTTCTCTCATCGCCTCTCGAACGTCTTCGCTGGTTAATTCCACACGGCTAAGCAGACCGCTTACTTGATCGCGACCTTTTACGACTACGGATAGCTCTTTTTCAAGCTGAACCGCCGAACCTACGCTGATTTTTATCTCTTCGCCCGTTCGTTCGCCTATTAAAAGATTGTATTTTTCTTTTATATAATTAACTATGCTGGTGTCTATTTTATCGCCCGCCGTGCGAATGGATTTGCTAATAACCAGACCGCCCAACGACACTACGCCTATCTCGGTAGTGCCGCCTCCGATATCCACTACAAGGCTGCCTTGCGGCTCACGCACGGGCAAATTCGCTCCTATAGCCGCAGCCATCGGCTCTTCTATCAAAAATACCTCTCTTGCTCCGGCACTTAAAGCACTCTCTCTAACCGCCTTACGCTCAACCTGAGTTAGCCCGTAAGGAACGGATATGATTATACGCGGACGAAGAAAGCTCTTTCTGCGATGAGTTTTTTCTATAAAATAGCGTATCATCTTCTCGGTCATATCAAAATCTGCTATAACTCCGTCTCTCATCGGACGGATCGCCTCTATATCGCCCGGCGTTTTACCGACCATCTCTTTGGCGGCATGTCCGACGGCTAAAATTTTTTGCTTGCCGTATTTCTCGCGTCTGACGGCGACGACGGACGGCTCGTTTATTATTATGCCCTTATCTTTTACGAGCACCAACGTATTTGCCGTGCCTAAATCTATACCCATATCGTTTGAAAAAAATCCTATTACCTGATCTAAAAACATTATTTCCCTTTATGCGCTTTTTTTATTGTGCTTTATAAAAATAGGCTTTGCGCCGCTTTTTACGACCTCTTTTGATATGACTACCTCATAATCTTTTAGCTCTGGCAAATCATACATTATATCGGTCATTATCTCTTCCATTATGCTTCTAAGTCCTCTTGCGCCGGTTTTCCGCTCGATAGCAAGAGCCGCGACCTCTTTTAACGCGTCGTCGTCGAATTTTAAAGTCGCGCCGTCTATCGCAAATAATTTTTGATACTGCTTAAGTATCGCATTTTTTGGCTCGGTTAAAATTCTAACCATATCGTATTGGTCTATTTCGTTTAGCGTAGCCACTACGTGCAAACGCCCGATAAGCTCCGGAATAAGTCCAAAATGCACCAGATCGTCCGGCTCAAGCAAGCTTAAGAGGTTTTCACGCTCGCTTTTATTGCGTTTTTCTTGGTTAAACCCTAAGATATTTTTACCCACTCGCCTTTCGATAATATCGATAAGTCCGTCAAACGCACCGCCGCAAACGAATAAAATA
>JAJQAF010000257.1 GCA_021203945.1 Campylobacter sp. | reverse complement strand
ATGCGCATAAACTCTTAACGGGACGCTGGGATAGCTTTGATAGTTTGCGTAAATTTAACGGTATAAGCGGATACACAAAACCAAGCGAGAGCAAATACGACTATTTTGTCGCGGGACATAGCTCCACTTCTATTTCGCTTGCGGTAGGTGCGGCAAAAGCCATAAATTTAAAAGGTGAAGATCGTTTGCCAGTAGCCGTAATCGGCGACGGCTCTTTAAGCGGCGGTATGGCGTATGAGGCGCTAAACGAGCTTGGAGACCGCAAATATCCGTGCGTAATAATCTTAAACGACAACGAGATGAGTATCTCAAAACCTATCGGAGCGCTAAGTAAATATCTAAGCCAAATGATGGCGGGACAATTTTATCAAAAATTTAAAGGTCGGGTCGAGAAATTTTTAAGCTATATGCCGGATTCCGCCGCATATATGGCGCGTAGAATGGAAGAGGGAATACGGCTTATTACGCCCGGAATGTTCTTTGAAGAGCTTGGACTTGAATACATAGGTCCTGTTGACGGGCATGATCTTAGCTCGCTTATTAGCACTTTTGAAACGGCAAAATTTATGAAAAAGCCGGTGATAGTACATGTTCAGACTTTAAAAGGCAAGGGATATGAGTTTGCCGAGGGATATTATGCTAATTGGCACGGAGTCGGTCCTTTTGATTTAAAAAGCGGAGAATTCATAAAAAAGCAATCAACTAAGTCGGCTACGGCAATTTTTAGCGAGCATTTGCTAAAAATGGCAAGCGAACATAACGATATAGTCGGCGTAACGGCTGCGATGCCTACAGGTACCGGTATGGATGCTTTGATAGAAAAATTTCCCGATCGCTTTTGGGACGTCGCCATAGCCGAACAGCATGCCGTAAGCTCCATGGCGGCGATGGCAAAGGAAGGTTTTAAGCCGTTTGTAGCGATATACTCGACGTTTATGCAACGCGCTTACGATCAACTTATTCACGACGCCTGTATTTTAAACTCAAATATGACTTTTGCGATGGATCGAGCCGGCATAGTCGGCGAGGATGGAGAGACTCATCAAGGCGCTTTTGATATAAGCTTTTTTAACGCCGTACCGAACGTCGTCATGTTTGCGCCCAGATGCGAGCAAAGTATGAAAAAGGCGATGGAATTTGCATATTCGTATAAGGGCGTGAGCGCGTTTAGATACCCGCGCGGAGCTTTTATTTTAAGCGATGAATTCCAAAGTATCGATTTGCGACTGGGTAAAGGTGAAATTCTAGTTAGCGGCAGTAGCCAAACGGCGTTAATAGGATATGGAAACGGCGTAGGTAAGGCGAATTTGGTGCTAAATTTGATAAAAGATAAGATTGACGCCACGCTTGTGGATCTGACGTTTGCAAAACCTCTTGATAGTGAGCTTTTGTTAAATTTAGCCTCTAAATGCAAAAAGTGGTATATCCTCAGCGACAGCGCTAAAAAAGGCGGAATAGGCGAAATTCTAAGCGCGTTTTTACAAGAAAATAAAATTTTAAACGTTAGCGTTAAAAGCTTTGAATACGGCGATCAATTTATCCCGCACGGCAATACCGCGGACGTAGAAAGATATCTAGGCGTTAGCGCCGAACAAATAGCCCAAAAATTACTAGACGATAATTAATATTATTTAATAAAGTAATATTTAAAGTTAAATTTGCTAATATTTAGCCAAAAATAAGGAAAATATATGCAATACGTGTCTTTATTAAAACAATCCGGGCTTAAAGTTACGCCTCAGCGTATCAGCGTTTTAAAAATTTTAGATCGCCATTTACATCCGACCATTGACGAACTTTACGAGGAAATTTTAAAAGAAAGTCCGTCCGTATCTCTTGCGACGGTTTATAAAAATTTAAGCACGCTAAAAGACGAGGGTTTGGTAGTAGAGGTAAATATCGTAAATCAAAAGCCTCGTTACGATATTTACGAGCATCCGCATATTCACGTTGTTTGCGAGACGTGCGGTCACGTAGAAGACATGAGCTACGAAGATGCCGAACTCGGCAAATACCAAGAGGGATTAGAACGAAAGCTAGGCAATATAATCGATCGGCTAAACGTGGTTGCCGGCGTGAAAAATTGCAAATATTGTAGATAAAGCGCTCAATTTAAGCCGTAACCTGATAAAATATATAAAAAATTTCAGGAGATTGCTGTGGGTTTTGAAATAGAGCGCAAATTTTTGCTTAAAGATTCGCAGATTCTTGAATTTTTAAGCAACGAAGGCGTTGTCTTTAAACGCCTAAATATACTTCAATTTTATACGAAAATAACGGACGACGAAGAGATTCGCTACCGAAGCGAAGATGAGAGATTCATAAAAACGATCAAGATCGGTAAAGATCTGATTCGCCAAGAAGATGAGAGCGAGTGCGATAAAAAAGAGTTTAAACTCGCGCTAAAAAATCGTATCGGAGCTATTATCCAAAAAGAGCGCTACCTTTTTAAACTAAACAACGATTCTTGCAATATTGATATTTTCAAAGGTGCGCTGGATGGGCTTTGCACTCTTGAAATAGAGTTTGAGGACGAAGCTCGCGCCGTATATTTTAAATTACCGCCGTTTTTGCAAAATTTTAGCGATTCGGACGTAACGTGCGATAAAAGATATAAAAACAAATATATCGCACTTCACGGCAATGCAGGAGAAAATTTTGACGTCGGCGGAGCGTTTAAGGTGTTAAGCCGACACGACGTCGCGCTAAATTTTATGCCGAATATCAAAATGTCAGACGAGCTACGGGTTTTATT
>JAJQAF010000212.1 GCA_021203945.1 Campylobacter sp. | reverse complement strand
GTGTCAATGTTAAACAAAAGCTTTAATATGGAATTTTAATTTTTTTAGATAAAATTTAAGCCCTAAAGGAGAAAATATGCCGTTTATAAACGTAAAAATGGCTGGTCCGGAGCCTACGAAAGAGCAAAAAGCAAAGCTGATAGAAGAGATGACGGACGTTATGGTGCGCGTGCTAGGTAAGCAAAAAGAGCGCGTTATGATAGTCGTAGAGACGCACGAGCCCGATAGCATAGGCATTGGCGGCAAGAGCATAGAACAGATAAAAAAGGATATCAAATGAGTGAATTTAGCAAAGATGATTTAGAGCGTAAAGTAACGCTTGCGGCGGGCGATACGGCACCGAATTTCGAGGCGTTAAACCAAGACGGCGTCAATGTCGCTTTAAAAGACTTCATCGGTAAAAACGTAGTGCTTTATTTTTACCCGAAAGACAACACTCCGGGCTGCACCGCGGAGGCTTGCGAATTTAGCGCAAATTACGATGAATTTATCGCAAACGATACGGTAATCGTCGGCGTTAGCCCCGACAGTATAAAATCGCACGTAAATTTTATCGCAAAGCAAAATTTAAAACATATGTTATTAAGCGACGACGAAAAGAAAATTTCAAAGCTTTACGGTGTTTGGCAAGTTCGTAAAAACTACGGCAAAGAGTATCTGGGCATAGTTCGAACGACTTTTGTTATCGGTAAAGACGGTAAAATTTTAAAAGTCTATAAAAGCGTAAAAGCCAAAGATCACGCGACTAAAGTTTTAGCCGATTTGGTAAAATAAAATAAAAAGGATAAGATATGAAAGTATTGGGTAAATTCGTAAAAATTTTAACGATTTTAGGAGTGTTTAGTCTTAGCGTGTTTGCGCTTGAAGAAGGCGTAGATTATAAAACGTTACAAAAGCCGCTAAATGTGCCTAAAAATTCCGTAGTTAAGGTATTTAGCTATGATTGCCAACATTGCTATAAATTTGATAAAAGTGTTACGAAAAAACTCATGTCAAAGCTTGACGGGGTTAAATTTATCCCGTATCATCTTAGTTCAAAGTGCAAATTAGGTGAAACGGCGAGTAAAATTTTCGCATCTTTGATTGCCATTGACGAGACCGACGGTATCGATTTATTAAGCGACGAATCAAAATTTAAAAAAGCAAAATTCGCAATCTACAAAGCAAGACACGATAAGGGCGACGATTTTGACAACGGCAAAGATAAAGAGAGATTTATAAAACTGGCACTTGAGGCGGCGAATGTCAGTCAAAGTCAATATGAAAAAAGCCTCGCATCACCGAAAGCCAAAGAGCTGATAGACGCATGGTTTGATTCATACGACGTAGCCGTAATCAGCGGTGTGCCGGCATTTGTCGTAAGCGGTAAATACCTTATAAATTTGGATTCGGCTACTTCTATAGACAAGATGGCGGACATAGTAAAAGAGCTTTTAGCAAAATAAGGCTACTAATAATTTTAATTTCGGCACAAAAATAGCCGTCGAAATTAAAATTTAAACCTTTTTTTGATACACTCTGCGACAATTTAAATTTTAACAAAGAAAGGTCTAGGATGAACGCTTCGGAATTTATCTGGATGGATGGAAACCTCGTAAAATGGGACGATGCGAAAGTGCATGTTTTAACCCACTCTCTTCACTACGCAAATGCCGTATTTGAAGGCACTAGAGCATATAAAACCAACAAAGGTCTGGCGATATTTCGCCTTGAAGATCACACGAAAAGGCTTTTAAAATCGGCTAAAATGACCGCCATAAACGTCAAATACACTCAACAGGAGCTGCAAGACGCTCAAATAGAGCTTCTTCGTGCCAATAAATATAACGGCAACGTATATATTCGACCGCTTATATTTCTCGGCTACGGCATAATGGGCGTATCTCACACGAAAGCCCCCGTGCAAACCGCCATCGCTTCGTGGGAATGGGGAGCTTATTTGGGTGATGAAGGACTTGAAAAGGGTATAAAGGTCAAAATTTCAAGCTTTACGAGAAATTCCGCCGCCAGCCAAATGGGTAAGGCAAAAGCAAGCTCAAACTACCTAAATTCTCAAATGGCGAACTATGAAGCTAAAGACGCCGGATACGACGAAGCGCTACTGCTTGACGGCGAAGGTTTTGTAGCCGAAGGTCCGGGAGAGTGTTTTTTTATCGTCGAAAACGGCGTTTTGATAACCCCTCCGAACGACAATAGTTTAGTCAGCATCACGCAAGATACGGTCATCAAACTAGCGCACGACTTAGACATAGAAATAAAAAGAGAACGCATCACTCGCGATCAAGCCTACACGGCGGACGAAGCGTTTTTTACGGGCACAGCCGCCGAAGTTACGCCGATTAGCAACATTGACGGACGCGTTATAGGCAACGGCTCATGCGGTGCTATCACGAAACGCTTGCAAAAAGCATATTTCGATGTAGTTTACGGACATAACAAAAAATATCAATCATTTTTAACATATATTTAAAATTTTAAAAGGACAATAATGCCGGCAGATTTAAACGACTATTTCAATAAACGCAAACCAAATAACGACAAAAACGACGATAAAGGATCGCCGAAGATAAATTTTAAAGCTCCGAAGCTACCCGACGGTTTCGGAAGATTCGGCACGCTTGCGTATATCGTCATAGCGATAGTCGCGGTTTTAGCCGTTACTCAACCTTTCGTAGTGATAAATTCGGGCGAAGTAGGCATAGAGGCTACGGCGGGTAAATACGAACCAAGACCGCTTCAACCCGGGTTTCACTACTTTGTTCCGTATATA
>JAJQAF010000234.1 GCA_021203945.1 Campylobacter sp. | reverse complement strand
TTTGTTATATAAATTCTATAAAAAGTCATACCTGTTTCACTCGCAATTTCGGTATCGTAAAGCTCCACCCCGCACTCTCTTACAAGCTTATTCAGATTCTCCATTTTTATTTATATCCTTAGAAATTTTATCAAATAGCTTATCCATATGGTTTTGATACTCTAATCGATCGTCGAATTTAAAATGAAAATTCGGACAACGATACCAACCTTCGACCGCCATACAGTGATTTTGCAAATGTCTTGATATACGCTTTAAATGATTTAAAATATACTCTTGCTCGCGTTCGTCAAACGCGGTTTTATCAAGATATACAAAAGCGTCGTATCTGCCCTTTTTGCACTCGACGTCAGTCACGCAAAGTCCCTTTAAAAGGCTATCTTCTAGTGTAGATAGAGCCTCCGGAATAAGCTCTTTTAATACGCTTTCGGTGCGCATACGTTTTACTTCGGACGCATTCATAGGCTAGCTTGTTCCTTAACTTCTTTAAAGCTCTCGATATAGTCGTTTTCTCTAATGTTGTTGCACCCTTCGATACCTACGCCGCACTCATAGCCTTTGGCGACTTCTTTAACATCGTCTTTAAAGCGTTTAAGAGAGCTGACCGTTCCTTCATAAACGACGACGCCGTCGCGGATAAGACGAATTTTAGCTCCGCGGTTTATCATGCCCTCCGTGACTATACAGCCTGCAATCGCACCGATTTTGGGCACGTTTATAACTTGGCGAACTTGCGCTTGTCCGAGCTGCTCCTCCCGTATCACAGGAGACATTAATCCGCCGAGTATAGATTTCACGTCGTCTATCAGATTGTAAATAACGTTATACGTTTTTATCTCCACTCCGCTCTCTTTTGCTTTTTCTTTTATCTCACCGGTCGGACGGATATTAAAGCCCAAGATTACACAGTCTTTGCTCGCGCCGGCTAAAGCTACGTCGCTTTGCGTAATACCGCCGACGCCGGAGTGAATAACATTTACCTTTATCTCGTCGTTTGCAAGCTTATCAAGGCTTGCTTTAAGAGCCTCAAGAGAACCGCCGACGTCCGCCTTTATAATAACGGGAAGAGTTTTTAGCTCACCCTCGGCGATTTTTGCACTAAGTTCGTCAAGACTAACCTTTGTAGTTTTGCTAAGCTCTTTTTGTCGTAGATACTCCGCCTTTTTCTGCGCGTATTCACGAGCTTCTTTATCCGTTTTAACGCTTATAAGCGTTTCGCCCGCCTCCGCAATCTCGCTAAGTCCGACTATAACGCCGCATTCACCGGGTTTTATATCTTTTAACGGCTTGCCTTGATCGTCAAGCAGGCTTCTTATCTTTCCGTATGCGACACCGGCTACTACGGTATCTCCGAGCTTTAACGTTCCGTTTTCTACGATTATGGTAGCGACCGGTCCGCGACCTTTTTGAAGCGAGCTTTCTACGACCGTAGCTTTTGCGCTAGCTTTTGGATTTGCCTTAAGCTCCAAAATTTCAGCTTGCAAAAGAACGATTTCCAATAAATCGTCAATGCCCGTTCCCGTTTTTGCCGAAATAGGAACGAATTCATAATTACCGCCCCATTCCGTAGGCATTATATCAAGCTCTGAAAGCCCCGTTTTTACCAAATCCGGGTTTGCAGACTCCTTATCCATCTTATTTATGGCGATTATTATAGGAACGCCGGCAGCTTTAGCGTGATTTACCGCTTCTTTCGTTTGAGGTTTAACTCCGTCGTCAGCCGCTACGACTATAATAACTATGTCCGTAACGCCCGCACCTCTTGCGCGCATAGCCGTAAACGCTTCATGTCCGGGAGTGTCGATAAAAGTAATATTCTTACCGTTTTTATTCACCATATAGGCACCGACGTGCTGAGTTATGCCGCCGGCTTCGCTTGCCGCTACGCGTGATTTACGAATATAATCAAGTAACGACGTCTTTCCGTGATCTACATGCCCCATAATCGTAATAACGGGCGCTCTAAGCTGAGCATTTTCGTCGTCTTTCGTTTCCTCTTCGTATGCGGCGACATAGTCGAAATCCTTTTGATTGTCGATGATATTAACCTCAACGTTAAACTCGTCGGCTAAAATTTCTATAGCATCCTCATCCAGAAAATCGTTTTTCGTAGTCATTACTCCGAGCATAAAAAGTTTTCCTATAATCTCGCTTGGTTGCTTGTTTAGTTTTTCGGCAAATTCATAAACGCGAATTTCTTTTGGAATATTTACCGACGTTACGATATCGCTATTTTGTTTATTTTCGGGCTTTTTATGCTTTTTGCGAGCACGTCTTTGGATGCCGCCTTCGGTAAAAGAATTAATAGTATTATTAAACGTAGGCTTTAACACGTTTGGCTGTTTGGTTTTTTGAGCGGGCTGCGGCGCAGGGGTTTTAAAGGTAAAATCAGGCAAAACTACGACGTCTTCGTCCTCTATAACTATATCGCCGAAGTCGCTGCCACCGAGTAAATCCATCTTTTGCGCATTATCTTTTTTAGCTACAAAACCGGTCGGTTTTTTATCCTTTTTCTTTTTACGAGCCAAATTTTCATCGGCGTTCGCAAACATATTTTTAAGACTGTTTATCTCAACCGATTGCGTGCTTTGAACTCTATTCTCATCTCTTTTTATAGGAGACGGTTCAAATTCTTTTTTCTTTTTAACGATAACTAAACCGCGTCGTCTTTGGCTAACGTCGGCAAGAGTCTCCTTGGGTTTTTGTTGCTCTAAACTGTTATCTTTCCTAATATTCTCATCGTTATACACAGCTTGTGGAATTTGCTCGGCGTG
>JAJQAF010000085.1 GCA_021203945.1 Campylobacter sp. | reverse complement strand
GTTATAAACAAAGGATTGTCCTTGTCTATCATACTTGCCATCTCTTTTACCCTATCCGTAGTCGGGTCTTTTAAAAGCCATTCATACTCGCTGTCCATTATGCCAAACATCTGCAAAAACGCGACTTTACCGTTTGGCGTCTCTATCTCGCTAAGCTTTGGATCGGGAACAAATATCACCGCCGTAAGCTTAGTATCCGTATCAAGGCGCAAAGGTCCGTTTGCAGGGATAAAATGATAAGCTTCAAACCATTTTTTGCTTTCAAAAACATATCCGGCTAAATTTTGCATCAAATTCATCGCCCAATACGGCTCGTTTTTTGCCTTGCCGGCGTCTTGATCAAGCGCATAAGGCGCGACTCTCATACTAAATTCAAACCCCCAGCCGCTAAATTCGTTTCCGGCACTTTCGGGATCATAAAAAAGCTCGCTCATGCCGTAGCTTACGATATGGCGATGAAAAGTTCGCTCGTCGCAATCAAAGACGCTAACTCCGTTTAACGGATCTTTGCCTCCTAGCGCGTAAGGGATAGCGGAGGCGTAATGGCGCTCGCTGCCGTCTTCGTAAAATTTTCTTAGCCTCTCGTCTATGGCGTCCCAACCACCGAATCATCCTCGCTAAATTTCGTCTTATATTCCTCTTGCGTCATAATTTTCCTTTATTTTTATTTTATAAATTTAATCTTAGACGTTTAAATTTAAGGAGAGCCGCCGTTTAACTCGATATTTTCGTCAAGCTTCTTTAAAGCGACGAAAATAGCGTTTGTCAAATTCTTAAAAGCAGGCTCGCACTCCCATTAAAAATTTTTCGGCAGAGAGGCTAAAATTAACGTTGCGCCGATTTTTGGCAACGGCACGCTTTTGGACTAAATTTAGCTCTATCATAAGCTTAATCCTGTTTTAAAGCATCGCTCTTAACAATCTTCCTAATCTCCGTAAAATGCGGTTTTACCGCCCTGAAAAACGGGTGAGCCGCGTTTTGATCCATAGTCTCGCCGAATAGCTTAAGCGCAGTAAAACATCTCTTTGCGATCTCGTCGTCAAGGTTAAATTTAGCCCCCATTTTTTTGATAACCGCAAAAATTTCATCGTGGGTTTGCATATTAAATTCTATGCTTTTACCAACTTCGTTGTCGTCCTTATCGTGAGTATAATCAACCTTAATCTTATATTTATGAGTTTTCATTTTAATAATTTTTTAAATAGCTCAACGCTATCAAGCTTTTCCCACGGATATTTGGCATTTCCGACCTGCCCTTTTGCGGCGACTTTAGCGTATAAAAACGTATCCTTGCTCGGCTTATCAAGCCCGAATTTATTAGTTATCCAGCGCGGCGTAAGCGGGAAATTTTGCATAACGAATTCGGATAAAATATCGTCATTTAGCCCTGCGATCTGCGTTCCCATCGTATCTACGCTAACCGACGTAGGTTTTGCCATACCTATTGCGTAGCTTAGCTGAACTATACATTTTTTCGCAAGTCCCGCCGCGACGATATTTTTAGCGATATAGCGCGCAGCATAAAGTCCGCTGCGATCGACCTTCGTATAGTCTTTTGAGCTTTGCGCTCCGCCGCCTATGGGACTATATCCGCCGAAGCTATCGACGATGAGCTTTCTGCCGGTTAGTCCGCTATCGTGAAGCGAGCTATGATTTACGTAACGCCCCGTAGGATTGATATAGATGATCGTTTTTTCTTTATTGTAAAGCTCTTTCGGCAAACCGGTTTCGTCGATTAAGCTTTGTATCAAAGCCCTAAGTTCTTCTATTTTCATCGTTTCTACGCAAGGAGCCGAAACTACGATAGTATGGATACTTTGAGGTTTGCAGTTTTCAAAGTTATCCTTCGTGCCGTAATCGATCGTAACCTGAGTTTTTATATCCACACCCAATTTATCAGGGTTTGCCTTGGCAAATTTATAAACCTTATCGCAAAGCATTCTGGCATAAGTGATAGCCGCCGGCATAAATTCCTTCGCTTCGCAGCTGGCAAAGCCGAACATTATGCCTTGATCTCCCGCGCCGATTTCGCCGTCGCTTTGATCGACGCCTTGATTGATGTCGCTACTTTGCTGATTTATGCAGACTTTTACCTCGATGTCGTCGGGGTGCAAACATTGCTCTTTTGTGAAGCTTGATTTGCCGTCGTATCCGATATGAACCAAAGCGTTTTCCACGATACGAGCGTAATCTCCAAAAGATAATTTGACTTTGGAATTTATCTCGCCGCCGATTATTACATTTTTGCCCGCTACGAAAACCTCGCTTGCGACCCTGCCGTTTGGGTCTTGCATAAGTATGGTATCAACGATACTGTCGGCGATTATATCTGCGCATTTATCGGGGTGTCCGGGACTTACTACTTCGCTGGTAAAAAGATACATAAAAATTCCTTTAAATTTTAATTAGTCGTGAAATTGTAACATTTCATCATAAAATCTATATTAACCTAATATTAGTTTTCAAAATTTCAGTTGCTTTTAGCTATACTTTCAAGATAAATTTATACAAAAAGGTAAAAAATGAGTGCATTTTCTAATATGGCAAAACGTTTTGCCGACGGGAATTTGATCGTCCAAATTTTAATAGGTATCGTTCTTGGTGCGATTGTAGGCTTTTGGACAAACAATCAAGCGTTTGAATACAATGAGTTGATTAAAGCCGGCGTTACCGATACGGCAAAGCTGTTAGCCGCAAAAAAGGAATTTACGGATTTTGCGAATTCTTTAGCGAATTCCATTGCCATTTTAGGAAATTTATTTGTCGGCGCGCTTAAAG
>JAJQAF010000058.1 GCA_021203945.1 Campylobacter sp. | reverse complement strand
AGAGTGCGTTTTATCGCACTTATCTTAAGCGGAGCCAATATCGGGGAAATCCTAGCCTTAACATTCACCAAAAAAGCCGCTAACGAGATGAAAGAGCGCATCGTCGAGGCATTTTTAAATCTAGAAAAAAAAGAGCGCGAACTATTTGATATCTGCAAAATTTTGGAGCTTGGCAAAGATGAAATTTTAAAACGCAAAGACGAAAAGCTTGAAATTTTTTTACAAAGCAATCTAAAAATCGGCACGTTTGATTCGTTTTTTACTAGTATTTTAAGGCAATTTAGTCTAAATTTAGGGCTTAGTGCGGACTTTAGCGTAAGTAGCGATCTTTCGGATTTACAGCGTCAAAATTTTATATCGAAAGTAAGCCAAAATCCCGCTCTCCTGCAATCTTTGGCGGAATTTATCGTAGCGTCCGAAAAGGGTCAGAACAACTTTTTTGAAACGCTTGAGATGTTTTATGAAAATTTCGACGCCTTACAAGCCGATTCAAACGCCGAATTTCCAAATGAAAGCGATATAAAATCGGCTCTAGAAAATTTACGCTGCTACGCCCAAAAAAAGGGCGGCTCGCAGACGGCGCAAAACGCCTTTTTAGACCAACCCTTATCGCAAATAGTCAAAAAGAGCTTTTTAGAACGTGAAAGTCTTGATTATAAGACATTTTCAAAAATTTATACGCAAGAGCTTGATGTGTTATTTTACGCTTTAAAAGAGGCTTTGCAAGAATATTTTAAAAAGCTTGAGGCATATAAGTTAAACGAGCTAAACGGATTTTTGCAGCTTTATAAAGATGCGAAATTTGAGCTAAACAAAGAGCGAAACAGCCTAACCTTTAGCGATATAAATAAGCTGACTTACAAGCTTTTAGCAAAAAGTAAAAATAACGAAATGCTTTATTTTAGGCTTGACGGACGCATAAACCATCTTTTGATTGACGAATTTCAAGACACTAACGTAACGTAATAAGAGATATTGAAAACGTTTATAGCCGAAATCGTCTCCGGGCTCTGTCAAGGAGGACTTGGAAGCTTTTTTTACGTGGGCGATACAAAGCAAAGTATCTACCGCTTTCGCGGCGGCAAAAAAGAGCTTTTCGATAAACTGCGAACCGATTTCGATCACATCCAAATCGACGGACTTGATACAAATTATCGCAGTTTAAAAGCATTAGTAAAATTTACAAACGCCGTATTTAAAGACAAAATTTCAGGCTTTACGGAGCAAAAAGCCTCTAAAAAAGAGGATGATGAGCTAAATTTTATCGTTAGCCAAAAATGCGAATATTTTGAAGCCGAGGATGACGATTACGGATTTTTAAGGGTCGCAAGCAATGAAGACGTCGTAGGCGGCGCAATTGACGAAGTAAAAAATTTACTCGCAAACGGCGTGATCGAAAGCGATATAACGATACTTTGCTGGAAAAACGACGATATAAGCAAGCTTTCAAACGCACTTGACGAAAACGACATAAAAAACGTAAGCGAAGGCAATTTAAAACTGCTTGCAAGCCCGTATGTAAGGGCAATCGTAGAATATGCTAAATTTTGCCTTTTAGGTGATAAAATCTATAAATTTAACGTTGAGGCGATAGTGAAAATGCACGTGGCAAAGCTTGATCTAACAACCGAAAAGACGGCGCAAGAAAGCCTTTATTATCTGGCAAAGAAGCTAAACATAGATACGTCGAATAACGATGTTTTAAGGCTCTTTGAGCTAACAAGCGAATACGAAAATCTTATAAATTTTATCTTTAATCTCGATAGATTTGAAGGAGCGGCAACGGCAAAAAATCGCGAAGGCGTAAAAATAATGACCGTGCATAAGTCAAAAGGACTTGAGTTTGAGCACGTGATAGTATGCGATAAAATAGGTGCGGACAAAGCGGATACATCAAATTTTCTAGCCGAATACGACGTAAAAAACGGCTGGCAAATAAGACATAAATTTAGAGGTAAGGAAAATTTCGACAAGGATTTTAAGGCATTTAAAAATAAAACGCAAGAGCTCGAAAAAGAGGAGGATATAAACAAAATTTACGTCGCTTTCACGCGGGCTACCCGCTCGCTAATCATAATAAAAAAATCAAACGTAAGCGGCAAAAATCCAAGCTTTTTTACCGCTTACGAAAAGCAAAAAGATAGCGACGAAAGCATAGAATGTCTAGATCTAAAAGACTTTACTTTCGGCAAAATTTTACCGAGCAAAGTGGCGGATACGCCAAAACGAACGAGTGAAATTTTACCTCAAATCGTGCGGATAGAAAGGCAAGAAGTTCAAAAATCAAATAAAGAAAACGGCAAAAATTTAAAGGCGATTTATATTGGTCTGGCCTTTCACTATCTGCTTGAAATGAGTGCGGAATTTGACGAGGACAGCTTAACGGCGGCTAAAAATTCTATGCAAAATAAATTTCATAAATTTTTATCCGAAAGCGAGTTGGACGATATTTTCGCACGGGGATTAAATCTTATAAGAGATACTAAATTTCAAGAATTTACAAGCCAAAAAAAGATATACAAAGAACAACCGCTAAAATTTGAAGGGTCTGTAAAACAAATTGATCTACTTTGTATGACGAAAGATGAAATCTTCATAGTTGATTATAAAACGTCCGATAAAAATATCGATGAGAATGTATTTCAAGTAAGCGAATACAAAAAAGCCATAACTAAATTTTACCCGAATTTTAACATAAAAGCTACTATTTTTTATGCGTTAAAAGATAAAATTTCATATATAGAAGTTTAAATAATACTTAATTTAAGCTTTTTATAAGC
>JAJQAF010000117.1 GCA_021203945.1 Campylobacter sp. | reverse complement strand
ATGAAAACTTGCGTTGCCATCGCCGATCTTTGTGCTCCAAACGAGCTCGCAGTTCTCTATTAAACAATACGCCTTGCCGCTCATTGAAGTGAAATAAAATTTATCCTCTTCATAAATTCCACAGCTCCTACATACGTGATTTTCACTGAAAATTTCCTCACCCGCGCCCTTTGCGGCATCAAATTTAACGAAATCAGTTTTATAAAAACCCTTGTCGCTATAACAAAGCGTGAAGTATAAAAATCCGTCCGCGTCTAAAATTTGGGTCGAAACCATAGGATTTCTAATACCCTTTTTATGGACATATCGCCAAAGTTTTTTCATATTTTCTCCTTAAATTTAACCTCTTGCATTGCGTTATAACAGCAATACGGTTTTTAAGCCGTTTTCGCCGCGCGCACTTTGTTCGTTTATCTCGCCTAATCGGCGTTTAGGCTTAATTACCATTTGCTTCCCGTGCAAATTTCAAACCTCGCATACGTTTTTGCACCGCAAATTTTGCAAAAGCCTAAGATTTCTTTTATTGCCCGGTATTATTTTAACGGATTAAAAATAACCATAATCGCCAAGACGGGCAAATTTAGCATGAATTTAACCCTAAACACCCCTTATACTGTGCAAAAATTGCATGTGTTTGCGGTATTGCTCGATCACGTCGTTGATGATCGTAGCCTCGCTCCAACCGAGTATATCGTAGTCTTGCCCGCCCTCTTTTAAAAAAACTTCGGCACGGTAATATAAATCCTCGCCGTTAAGCTCTTGCGTGTAGCCCGGGCTTTCGCGCCTAACGAGCTTGACGCCGTATGCAAAGTCCATCTCTTCGCCTAAAAAAACGACTAAATTTATGAAATTTTTATCATCATTAAATTTAAGCTCCGCGCTAAGCCCGTTCTTCTCAAACTCCGCTCTGATCTCGCTAAGAGCCTTCAAGACGACGTCGTTTATAAATTTATACGCATCTTTTCCGTCCGGAAGCGAGATGATCGCGCCGAGCCTTTCTTGCCAGCTTTTGGACATTTCGGAAAGCGGCATATTTGAGAAATTTTGACTCTGCTTTTTGGCGACGTCGATATTAAGCGCGCGAAATAGTCCGAATATCGCCGCCATCAGCGCGATCGTAAAAGGAAGTGCGGCAACTATCGTCATGGCTTGAAGCGAGGCAAGTCCGCCGCCTAGCATTAAAGATGCCGCGACCACGCCGATAGCTGCACCCCAAAATATCTTTTGCCAAAGCGGGGTTTTATCCGAACCGTTTGAGCAAAGCATATTTATGACCACTGCCGCGGAGTCCGCAGAAGTGATGAAAAACACGACGACCATCAAAATCGCTATGACGCTAAGAACTCCGGACATCGCAAAGCTATCTAAAAACACGAATAACGCCTGCGAGACGTCGCTATTTACGATCGCCGCCAGCTTTTCGTTGCCGCCTTGCACTAAATTTATAGCGCTGTTGCCAAAAAACGTCATCCACATAAACGTAAAGCCCGTCGGGACAAAAAGCGCACCCACGACAAATTCTTTAATCGTTCTGCCCTTTGAAATTTTAGCGATAAACAGCCCGACAAAGGGCGACCACGAGAGCCACCAAGCCCAATAAAGTAAAGTCCAACCGCCCAGCCACGAATCATTTGCTTTGTTATAAGCATAGAGATTAAAGGTGTTTGAAATCAACGTGGAGACGTAGTTTCCGCTATTTTGCACGAAAGATTTTAAAAGCCTCGTCGTATCGCCCGAAAATAAAATCAAGAGCATAAAAATAATCGCCATTGCGATATTGCAATTTGACAAAATTTTAATCCCCTTACCTACACCGCTAGCCGCTGAAATCGTTGCCAGCCCTATCAATATAATAAGTAGCGCAAGCTGCATACTCGGCAAACCAAAAACGTAACCCAGTCCCGCATTTATCTGTATAACGCCGTATCCAAGCGACGTAGCCACGCCAAAAAGCGTCGCCACGACGGCGAAGGCATCTATCACATCGCCCGCGCGTCCATAAATTTTCTCGCCGATAAGCGGATAAAACGCCGAACGCAACGTTAGCGGTAGATTGTGTCTATAAGAAAAAAATGCAAGCACGAGCGCGACCATCGCATAAACCGACCATGCGCTAAGTCCCCAATGAAAAAATGTGATATTCATAGCCGTTCGCGCCGCGTCAATGCTTTGTGAATCGCCCATAGGCGGGTTTAGATAGTGCATGAGCGGCTCGCCGACGCCAAAAAACACGAGCCCTATACCCATCCCCGCGGCAAAAAGCATCGCAAACCATGATATGTTTTTAAACTCGGGGCTTGAATGATCGGCACCAAGTTTAATCTCGCCGAATTTACTAAATCCCAAAATCAAGACGCAAACGACGATAATCGCAATCGCTAAGACATAAAACCAGCCGAATTTATCGGAGATGAAATTTTGCGTAGTTTTGAAAATTTGCGCCGATTTTCCGGGCGTGATTAGAGAAAAAATCATAATACAAAAAATAGTAAAAATGGAGGGATAAAATACTTTCGGATTAAATTTGGATATTTTTTCATTTGCCATTTAAGCTCCTTTTTAGTTTTAAAATCTTTATTTAACTTAGCATAAAAAAGACAACAATATTAAATTTAATATAAATATTTTATTTACTGTTATAAACGGCGAATTTATCGCGACACCAAAATTTACAAAATTCTATCATCAAAAATTCCTTTATTAAAAGTGTTTGTAACCATCTATTAATTTAAGTTCTTGACATAATTTGCTTTTAATTTTAATTTAATACTAAATCCATATAATCCGATTAGATTATATT
>JAJQAF010000223.1 GCA_021203945.1 Campylobacter sp. | reverse complement strand
CGTTTATGGTGCTTTTTGGAATTTTACAAAATTTACTAACCTTTAGATTTGACCACGCTTATCGTTCGGTTAGGATAAAATTTTAGACTTATACCATATTCATTTTGCGGTTTTTAAATTAATTTGAAAGCAAAGAATTTTACGGATCAATATAAATAGATTTTTTCGTCGTATTTCTCTTATGGTCGAGTCGTCTCAGATGCTTTTAAAACCCCGAATATTTTTAACGGGCAAAATTTTCCATATTTATTTTATTCGTTGAATCGTTTTTAAAAATCGCTTAAAACCAAGAAATAAAGCGAAAATTGAGTTTTTTGAAAAGTATCTTTGAAGATTAAACGCAATAAAACTAAGTGAATATTTAAAGATGGTGGGTTCACCAGGACTCGAACCTGGGACCATCCGGTTATGAGCCGGATGCTCTAACCAACTGAGCTATGAACCCATCAGTTGAATTGAAGTTGAGATTTTACTAAAGTAAAGCTTATTAAAAGCTAAAATTTTAATTTTTATAGATTGTATTTATACTCGCTTTCTTAATTAATTGTATAAATTAATATCCATTTTTCCATTAAAATAACTATAAACCGGCATTTTACTGCCGTGCATATCTGTTTTTGCAGCGACATTTATTATAAAACCGGCAAAAGCCATAAAGATTATTTATTTGGGGATAAACCCCAAATTTTATTTATAATTTTTAATGGCATTACTTAAAATCTCTTTTGCCGTATCGGCGCATTTAAATTCTTTGACCTTGACCCATTTGTTTGGCTCTAAAATTTTATAAGTTTCAAAGAAATTTTTGATCTTATTAAGCGTGGCTTCAGGTAGGTCTTTATAGCTTTTGATATTTTCGTATCTCGGATCTATCTTGCTAACCGGCACGGCAAGCAGCTTTTCGTCCATTCCTGCTTCGTCCTCCATAACCAAAACTCCGATTAGGCGGCAAGGTATGACACTTCCTGCTTGAAGCGGATATTCGTTTAATACCAAAATATCGGCAGGATCGCCGTCATCGGCAAGGGTATTGGGCACGAAGCCGTAGTTTGCAGGGTAGAACATCGCCGAATACAAAACTCTATCAACAACCACCGCACCGCTTTCTTTGTCTATTTCGTATTTAATGTTAGAGCCGTAGGGAATCTCGATCACCGCATTGATTTTATCGGGGTTTGAGCCCGCTTTGATTTTTGAAACGTCCATTTTATTCCTTTGTAAAAATTTTTTAGATTATACAAGCAAAAGACTTTATTTAGAGTAAAAGCGGATTTGTCGTATTTTAAGATGATAAATTTAAAAATTTTAGAAAATTCGGCTGTTTTAAGTAGCCGAATTTAATTATTTCAGTAGCTCTACCGACTTTACTTCGATCGTCGTTAAAGCGGTGAAAACTAGCGTCAATGTTTAAAGTTAAATAGAGATTTCTAGTTTCACCTATGTTTGTCCTTAAAATTTAACCTGTGCCGAAAGCATAAACGTCCCGCTTTGAGCTAAAAAGAACGAAGTTGAGTTGCCAAACCAATAATTTAAGATCAATAAAAGTAGGTTAAATTTAGCAGCATAAAATATTTTGGTGCTATTTAAAAATGCCGATAATCGGCATTAAGGAGTAATTTTGAGCGATTATAATCGCTCAAAATTTAATATTCAATTATTTCCAACCTACCATATCGTAGATTTTAACTGCGTCTTTATTCTTTTCTCCCACTTGATAAAGCGGAGTCGTGTCTTCTTTGAATTTACCAAACGATTTAACGACGTCGCTCGGCTCAACTTCGCTATTTATAGGATATTCGTAGTTTATTCCCGCTAATATTTTTTGAACTTCAGGAGTTAGCATAAATTCCATAAATTTAATAGCGTTTTCTTTGTTTTTAGAGGCTTTGGTAAGCGCGATACCGCTGATATTTACGTGTGTTCCGCGATTATCTTGATTTGGGAAAATGATGCCTAAAACCTTAGCCGCTTCAGCTTCTTCGGGCTTTTTAGAATTTAACATCAATCCAATGTAGTAAGTGTTCATAACCGCCACTTGACCTTCTCCCGCGAATATCGCTTTGGCTTGGTCTCTATCGCCGCCTTTTGGATCACGAGCAAGATTCGCAAGTGTTCCTTTTGCCCATTCCGTCGCCTTTGCTTCGCCATCATTGATTATTATTGAAGCCAATAAAGATTTATTATAAGGTGCGGTTGCACTTCTGATTAAAAGTTTTCCCTTTAACTCGGGCTTAGCCAAATCCTCATAGTTTTTTATGTTTTTGGGATCAAAATTTCTCTTGTCGTAAGCTATGATTCTAGCTCTTTTTGATATGGCAAACCATTGATTATCATTATCTCTATATTGAGAAGGAATGATTTTTTCCAATTTCTGCGATTGAACGGATTGCAAGACGCCTTTTGATTTAGCGGTGTAGAAATTTCCTACGTCAGCTGTTATAAAAATATCTGCTGCAGAGCTATCGCCTTCGGTTTCAAGCTTTTTAATAAGCTCACCTCCTTTAGCCTGAGTCGCATTTACTTTTATGCCCGTTTTTTGCTCAAATAGCTTGTAAATCTCACTATCTGCGTCATAATGACGAGCGGTATAAATATTGACCTCTGCGGCAACTAAAAAGCTTGAAAGCAAACTTAACGCCAATATGCTTTTTTTCATACTTTAATCCTTTTTAAATGGTATTGAATTTCAGAATATTATCATTTATTTCTTATAATAATATTAATTTTCAAGTAAGCAATATTATATTTATATTAAAAGTCAATTTAATTAAATCAAAGTAGATCGGCTTTGCAAATATCCAAGAT
>JAJQAF010000051.1 GCA_021203945.1 Campylobacter sp. | reverse complement strand
AGCTCATTTAGTCCCGCGACTCGTCCAAGCTGCATCAAAAACCACTCGAACTTATAGTCTAGTTTGTGAGATAAAACTAAATTTTCGTAGCCGAATTTCGTGCAAATTTCACTAAAAAACTCATATCTTGCCGCCCGTGCCGAGCTTTCAAAATTTCCGTCCTTTATCTTAACGCCAAGGACGTAAATTTGCTTATTAAATTTAGCCGCCAAAGCCCTAGCCGCCGCAACTTCAAGCTTGCTTTGCGCCCGCTCGTTATAATCAACTATGGCGATGTCAAATTTAATCCCAATATCGTCTAATAGATAAAAAAGCGCAGTGCTATCGACGCCGTGAGAAAACGCAAGTAAATTTCGCCCCTTTCTTAAGGTGTTTAACGTATCATGACTTACGAGAGCGGTTAAATTTAACTCGTTTTCGCACTCATTCATTAAATTTAACCTTTTAAATTAGGCTATCACGCGCCCAAGCACCTTATCATCAAGCGCTTGCATGATCTCGCATTCGTAAATTTTACCTGTTTCAAGCTCATCTAATTCGCTTTCGTTTATCAAAATTTCGCCGTCGATGTCCTTATCCCAAAGCAGTTTTTTGGCTCCGTAAAACATCTCGCCTTCGCTGCTAATGCCCTCTATTACGATCTTACAGCGTTTGCCAAGCTCGCGTTCAAAGCTTTGTTTGAGCGTTTTTTTCGTGATTTTTTCTATCTTGCTTAGTCGCTTTGTGATCGTTTTTGTAGGGATTTGCTCCATTTCATAAGAAGCGGTATCCTCTTCTTTTGAGTAGGCAAAAGCTGAAATTCTATCGAATTTAAACTCGTCCAAAAACTCGCAAAGCTCGTTAAAGCCCTCTTCATCTTCGCCCGGATGTCCCACTATAACGCCCGTTCGTAAAAAACTCTCCGGCGCGCTTTTCATCAAATTTAAAAGCTCTTTTATCCGCGCCGCGCCGCTTCCTCGCCGCATAATTTTTAGCATTTTTTCGCTTATGTGTTGGATCGGCATATCAAAATAGTTGTGAAAAACGGGCGAGCTTATAATGCGTTCAATCAACGCATTTGAGGTAGTGCTTGGATAAAGATATAAAATCCGCGCGCTCTTTACGCCTTTTATTTTTTCTACGGCGCCGATTAGCGCGATAAGCCCGTCGCTAACGCCGCCATCACGCATATATGAGCTGCTATCTTGCGAGAGAAAACTAAAATCGTAAAAGCCCCTTTTGACTAAATTTTGCACCTCTTTTACTATGCTCTCCAATGGGCGCGACCTTAATTTGCCCTTAAAAGTAGGGATCGCGCAAAAGCTGCATTTTTGGTTACAACCTTCGGAAATTTTGATGTAAGCGTGGTAGTTTGAGCCGGTAATAATACGCTCGGTATCGTTGCTAACGGAGGTTTGCAAGTAGGTTTGAGGGCTAAATAAATTTTGCTTTCTAAGTAAAATTTCATCGATTTTATCGTAATCGCCTACGCCCGTAAAAAGATCCACTTCGGGCAATTCACGCATGAGTTCGTCTTTATAGCGCTGCATAAGGCAGCCTGTTACCACAAGCGTTGCGCCCTGCTTTTTAGCCTCCGCCATCTCCAAAATCGTCCGCACGCTCTCCTGTTTGGCAGATGCGATAAATCCGCAAGTATTTACTATTATAACGTCGGCTTGGTCTATTTTATCGGTCAAATCATAATGACCGAGCCTACCTAGCATTATCTCGCTATCGACTAAATTTTTATTACAGCCGAGCGAGACCAAATGAAGTTTGCCGACCTTTTTTGCGATATTTTCAGCGCTCATCTTATACCCAAATATTATCAATTAGGCGCGTTTTGCCGACGTTTGCGGCGATTAGGATTATGCTATTGCCAAGTTCTATTTTCGTAAGCGCGTTAAAATCCCTATCCACTATCGCGACGTAATTTACAACAAGAGGCTCAAGCGTCCTCAGCATATTGGTTTTGATCTCGGCGGTATCAAGTTCGCCCGATTTTATCAAATTCGAAGCATTAACAAGCGCGCGCGATAGTCGCAGAGCATTGCATTTATCCTCTTCGCTAAGATAGGCGTTTCTGCTTGATAGCGCAAGTCCGTCGCTTTCTCGCACGATCTCGCACGCAACGATTTCTAAGTTCAAAAACATAGTTTTTACCATATTTTGAACGATTACAAGCTGCTGGGCGTCTTTTTTACCCATATAAACTTTCTTTGCGCCGGTGAGATTAAAAAGTTTGCTAAGCACGCGCAAAACTCCGTCGAAATGCCCGGGGCGAGTCTTACCTTCCAATATGCTTGAATATTTTTTAGGTGCCGCTATACAAGGTTCGTCTTCAAAATATATCTGCGAAGCGTCGGGAATAAACATCGCACTAACGCCGCAAAGCTCGCAAATTTTAATATCGCTTTCCTCTTTTTTCGGATATTTGTCCAAATCTTCGCCGGGCAAAAACTGAGTAGGATTGACAAAAGTCGAAACGATACTCACGGGATTTTCGCTAACGCATTTTTTAATGAGACTCATATGCCCGTTATGAAGAGCGCCCATAGTAGGCACGAAACCGATCTCGCCGCTAGCACTTGCTACGAATTCTCGTAACTCTTTTGTGGTTCTTAGTATTAACATTTTTGCTCCTTTTGCTAAATTTTAAACTCTTATTTTAACAAAAAAGGGTTAAACCCACGATTAAATATAAAACGTAAGCTTATTTTGGATAAAATGCGCTAAAAATTTATGGAGAAAAATTTGGATAATTACGAATATACCGAAGTTGTAAGGACGCTAAAGACAAAAGTGGAAGACATAGGCTCAATCATCAAACCGCAAGTATGCAAA
>JAJQAF010000136.1 GCA_021203945.1 Campylobacter sp. | reverse complement strand
TATAAAATTTTTATAATTATAAAAAACTTATGTTAAAATTATATGATTTAAATCGAACTTTTTAAATTTATGCAAAATCGCACAGATAAAAATTCTAAATCGAAAGCTTTTGATGCAAAATATCGCGGAGCGGGAATTTAGTAATAAATTTAGCTCGGCTTTGCCGAGCTAAATGAGAGAATTAAAACTTATATCGGATGTTTGAGAAAAATACGCGTCCCTCTTCAGGATACCCTTCTCTGTATTCGTAATTTTTATCAAATAAATTTGAAATTCCCGCTTCTACGCTTAAGCTTTCGAGCGGATTATAGGTAAATTTGATATTTGTTACGCCAAAGCCGCCGAGTTTTGTTGCAGATTGCGAATTTGAATATAGGCTTGAAGTCATATATTGGGATAGATATACGCTAAATTTAGGTAGTATTTTATAATCTATATATACAAATCCCTTATGTTTTGGGATATCATAAATCCTCGTATCGGCAGTATTCTTATATTTGGCGTGTAGATACGTGTAGTTTCCGCCCATTTCAAGGTCTTTTGTTACGATATAATTTGCAGCGAATTCAAAACCTTTATAATCCGCTTTATCCACGTTTATAGCTTGAGCTAAAGTCGTGCCGTTTATTACGATATTATGCTCGCCGATAGCGTCTTTAACTTTTGAATAAAATATCGCGCTTTCTATTCTTAAATTATCGCCGAAATTTCTAGCGTAGCCTATTTCATAGTGATTTGCCACTTCCGGCTTTAAAAACGGATTTGGCTCGTTTCTGCCAAATCTTTTACTATATCGCTCTTTCATGCTCGGAAAATAGGTCTTTTTAGCAAAACTAAGGCTTAGTTCGTCATTACCGTCAAAGCTATGTTTAAGTGCGGCTTGATAGTTAAACGCATGCCTTTTGCCGACTTCAAAATCGTAAAGAGTGTTTTGATTAGACGTTAGTTTGCCGTATTCTTGCGCCTTTACCGCGTCTCTAGTATCGTAGCTTATTCCTAGTATCAATCTTGTAAATTCGCTAAACGCATATGTATTTTCTAACCCGAAACTATAAGTCTTATCTTCATATGTCTGCACGGGCTCGCCGTCGTCGTGCTCTTTGTGCTGATCAAATTTATAGCTTGAAGCGAATTTTAACGTATCTTTATCGCCGATATTTCCGCCGATCTCTATGCCGCCGCCGTAACCTTTATCGCGATAATGACTATGAAATACCGAAGGCGAATAAGCGTCTAAATCATTCTTAAATTTATCGTAAAAGGCTTTCGTATTTACATAAAGGCTATTTTCAAATTGTGTATGAGATAGCCAATAAATACTCTCTTTATCCCACATCGGCCAATCCCAAAAACGTTTTGCCTGATTATAATTTTTATATATACCCGTATAATAAGGTTGCTCTTTTTCACCCTTTTGATTGATATACGAGATTACGTATTCGTCGGTGTCATTCGGCGTAAAGCCTACCCTAATGTTAAATTTCTTATCTCTTTGAACCGAATTTTCACGTCTGCCCCCGTCTTCGTTGCCTGTAACTTTGGTATCAAAATCATTAGAAAGTTGCTGACCTTGATCTTCCATAAAGCTGCCGCCCGCTTGGACGTAAAATAACTCTTGCTTGCTTCCGATATTAAAATCAACGTTGTTGCCGAAAGTATCGCTGCTTTTGCCCGTTTCAAAGCCGTATCCGATATTTCCCTCTAGCTCACGAGTAGGTTTTCTTGTTATTAAATTTATAGCTCCTCCCATCGTATTTGCGCCGTAAAGCACGGAGCTTGAGCCCTTTGAAATGTCTATACGAGACAGATCAAACGTGGTAAATCGCCCGAAGTCGGCATTGCCGTCGTAAGGAATATAAACGGGAATTCCGTCTATATAAAGCGGAACGCGCCTAGCGTCAAAACCGCGAACGTAGAAATTTTGCTCGGCGCGCGGACCTTTTTTATCCACGTAAAGACCTGCCGTGCTTTCGGCAACTTCGGACAGGCGTTTTATCTCGTTTTTTTGCATATCCTCTTGCGTGATAACCGCGACATTATTATCGCTTGTCTTGCTTCCCTCTTTGTTTGCGACGACTTCGACTTGCCCGAGCTCAAACACTTGAGCGTTAAGCGCCAAAGCCGCACTACATGCTATTAAAAGCGACCTCTTCATAGAATACTCCTTTTTAAAAATTTATTTTTTATATTGTTAATATATGCTGTAAGATGTATATTTTTTTAATTTATATAAAAAAATAATTTTAATTTATAAATATTTAAATTCCACTTAAAATTAAATTATTATAAAATATTTTTTAAATTTTAAATTTTTAAGCAGTAAAAACTATGTTGATTCCAGCGTCTAAAAAGGCAGTTGTAGCAACTGATTTTATCGTCGCAAACAAATTCGTCTTCGTCGTTGTCGGTAGTAAAGAATTTACAGGCCAAAGCAGTTAATACAGCCTTTTCATAGTCGAATTTACCGTATATAAAGATACCGTTTTTATCAAAATTTATATTTTCTTTGGCAAAATTTTTCATCGTTAAAATTCTCGCAAATCGTCAATATCAAGAGCTATAAATTTGCCGTTTCCGTCGTTTTTAACCAGCAAAACGGGTTGAAAATTTCTAACGATAAATTTTAGATTTGATTTGACGATAATGACGGCATCGTCTTTTATTTTATTAAAATTTTCATCTAAAATTTCTCTAATAGCAATTATTTTACCATCCATCATATCTGATGGAGCAACAATATCTGCTCCAGCTATAACATGAGAAAGAGCTATTTTAGCTATGAATTTAAGAGTTTCATCATTTAAAATCTCACAGTCATCAAGTATTCCACAATGTC
>JAJQAF010000267.1 GCA_021203945.1 Campylobacter sp. | reverse complement strand
TTATAATACCTGCGATGATGCCTAGCGCCATACCAAAGAGCGAATTTCTATCGGTAAAATTATCATTTATAGAAATTTCTTCCTCGTCTCGCTTTTCGGCAAGTCTCCAGCCCGGCCATCCGTCCATAAACCAATAGTTGATAAGCATAACGTTAATCAACCATATCATTGGTATCATCGGGAATTGTTGAGGATGAGAAAAGCCCTTTTGAGTTCCTAATAAAAAGTGTGAAATTTGATAATAGACATAATATAAAACTATAGCCGCAACCATCGTGATAACGGTTCTTAAGAGTATGTTTATCGGTTTTGAAAATTTATTAACCGCGTTGTTACAGTAAAATTTAATAAACAAAACCGGCACTAACCAAAATATCGCTATCTCTCCTACATGCAACCATCTCCAATCAGGTGCATAAAGCCTTCTGTCGCCTCTTATATGCACACCCCATATAAGTTCTTGAATATAGTAGAAAAAGAAACAAAAGCAAAAAGCCATTACGATAATACCTATAAACGATGCAACTCTCCTTAGCCAGTCCGTTTTAATAAGACTAAAAGGATATCTCTCCCAAATAGTCTCATAAACCCAAACCATAACCGTGCAACACATAATCCAGGCAATGTTAAAATTTCCATGAACGGTGTCTGCGAAATTATGCCACCAAGGCGGAGTTATGGCGGTATATTTTTGCCACGGGTCAAATAAAATTCCCATTTGAGAGTGGAAAAATACAAAATACACAATAAAACTCAGTAAAAACGTAATGACAAATATACTAAATCCTTTAACGGGTTGTTTTAATGTTTGCCATGGTGAATTTTCGGCTGCCACAACCCAAGACGGACTAAGCCATGAAGCAATTGCCGCAAACATCAAGATCGCTTGAGCGGAATATTCAAGTGCATAGAAATTTGTTATACCAAGCTCCGTTAGCCTTCTTGGACTAAAATAAGAGATAGCAAGTTCTCCCATTATAAATTCAAAAAATATTTTTAAAAATACAAAGAAAGTAAAAAATACTATAGCCGTAAATATTATGCCTTTTTTGATCGGATTTGTTTTATACATCCATTCTCTTTTGAAAGGCCAAAAATCGAAAATATATGCAACCCAGATTATAACCACAAGCAACCATCTGCACCACATATATCCTACGTAAGGAGTATACATTCTCATTAAGCCTCTTGGATCTTGGAAAATCCACCACGATGCATAAAATACTATAAACACGAATACGGTATTTAAAAACACCGATTTTGTCAAGCTATATTTTTTAACTAACCTGCGCTCTTCCAGATAAATTTTATCTTTTGCATCATTCACTTCCGTCCTCCTTATGCAAATTTAATTATGTGAATTATATATAAGGAGTGCAGTTAATTTGTCGCACGAAAATATAATTAAATTTTAGATTGTCTTAGAAAAGTCTATTTTGGAAGTTTTATCGTAAATAAAGAGCCGTTTTTTATTCTTCTTGCCTCCAGCTTTCCTTGGCAATGGTCTTGTATAATAATTTTAGACATATATAGACCTATGCCGGTGCCGTTTTTGCCGTGTTTTGTAGAAAAATAAAGATCGAAAATTTTATCCATAATCTCCTCTTTTATACCGCCTGCGTTATCTTTTATGCTCAGACAAAAATATGACTTTTGGATATAGGTTGAAATTTCTATAATGCAATCGGTTATTTGATTTTCTAAAAAAGCATCTTGAGAATTTTTGATTAAATTTAAAACGACTTGAGAAACTTCGTTTTTATAGGTTAGAAAAGACGTATTGCAATTATATTTTGTATAAATTTTAATCTTTTTAGTTTGCAATATAGGTTTTACGATATTTATAGCCATATTTGCAAGCTCTTCTAAGCTTGTAGTCTCCTTATTTTTAGTCAGTTTAAAAAAATTCCTAAAATCATCAATCGTATCGGATAGATGTTTGGCGTATTTTTCAATCTTATCGATCTCGTTTAAAAAACTACTTTTGTCAAAATCATTAAGCATTAAACTTGTGGATAAAAAAGATGTCGTTGCGGAAATTGCGCCAAGAGGTTGCCTCCATTGATGAGCTATCATATTTAGCATCTCTCCCATTTGAACGAGCCTTGATTGGTATTGTAGCTGTTCGTCTTTCTCTCTTATAAGTGCAAGTTGATTTTTAACCTCTTGATTTAGCGTTTTATTAAGTCTGTTGATTTTAAGTTTGCTCTCCTTTAACTTTTTCTCCATCGCCACTCTTTTTGTTATATCGATAACTATCCAAAGAACCTCTTCTTTTACAGAAATCGAATCTCCTGAAATTCTAATCCATAAAATTTTTCCATTTTTATGTTTAAGTTTATAATTTAAACATAGGGCTTTATTTTTTATTACTTTGTTAAAAGCAATATCCGCAAAGTGCATATATGCTGTCTCGCTCAATTGAATTATATCGCAAGATTTGCCTATGATTTCATTATATTTGTAGCCGAACATTTTACAAAAAGTCTCATTGCATTCCATAATAATTCGTTTTTTATCGACAATAAAAATTCCAACTCCGGAATTAAAAAATATTTTTTCAAATCTTTCATGGTTCTTTTCGATGTCTATTATTGCCATTTGATTCTATATCCTTGCGAATAGATATTTTCTATAAGTTTGTAATCTATCTTTTTATGAAAGCGCGAAACAATGTCTCTTACGCGCTTATTTTCACACAGATCGTCGTCAAAAAGTTCGTTTTCAATCTCATAGCTCGTAACGATTCTTTTTTTGCCGCTTACAAGCAATTTAAGCAGAGCAATTTCATTTTTGGTAAGTTTGATTTTATTGGCGTTTTTGATTAAAATTATATTATCTT
>JAJQAF010000260.1 GCA_021203945.1 Campylobacter sp. | reverse complement strand
GTTTTAGCAGTAGCAAAAAAGTTCAAAATTTCGGCTCGCGGAATTTTTATAGCCACAAATTTCTGCAATCAAAATGCACACGATGATTTTATAAAAAACCATCAAAGAGCTAAAAATGAGCTGGAAATTTACCTAAAAGATAGAGGTTTGATTTGAAAAATTTGCTTGATTACACGCTTGCCGAACTAGAAGAGATCGTAAATCCAAGATTTAGAGCCAAACAAATTTATGAGTGGATATATAAAAAGTCCGCCAATTCTTTTAACGAAATGTTAAATTTACCAAAAACCATGCGTGAAGAGTTGGCTGATGAATTTTACTTTGAAGCGGTAAGTTGCATAAAAGCCGAACAGAGTTTGGACGGCTCAATAAAATACCTTTTTGAGTTAAAAGACGGCTTTAGGATAGAAAGTGTTTTACTGCCGATGAAAGAGGAAATGAGCGACGAAAGCGGCAAAATAACGCGTCATACACGTTATACGATTTGTGTTAGTTCGCAGGTCGGCTGCAAAATGGGCTGTTCGTTTTGTTTAACGGCAAAGGGCGGACTAACGCGCAATCTAACTGCGGGTGAGATTGTCGGGCAAATTCTATGGATCAAAAAGGCTAACAAAATCCCTTATGAACGTCGTATAAACATCGTTTATATGGGTATGGGCGAGCCGTTAGACAATCTAACTAACGTTAGCAAGGCTATTAAAATTCTTATGGAAAACGACGGACTTGCTATCAGTCCGCGCCGTCAAACAGTATCTACGAGCGGTTTGGCAAGCCAGATAAGAAAGCTTGGCGAAATGGATTTGGGCGTATTGCTGGCGATCTCGCTACATGCCGTAACCGATGAGCTTAGAAGCAAGTTAATGCCGATAAATAAAGCATATAATATAGAATCTGTCATGCAAGCGGTGCGCGAATTTCCGATTGATTTGCGTAAGCGAGTGATGTTTGAATACCTTGTTATAAAAGATATAAACGATAGCGTAAAGGACGCAAAAACGCTTGTTAAGCTACTTCACGGTATTAAGGCGAAGGTAAATCTCATATATTTTAATTCGCACGAGGGCAGCGAATATCAGCGACCCGAGTCGAACGATATGTTTAAATTTCAAGAATATCTACACTCTCATGGCATAACTTGCACGATCCGCCAAAGCAAGGGGCTTGATATAAGCGCAGCCTGCGGACAGCTTAAAGAGAGAAATAAAAATGATGAAAACAGCGGTTATGGTTTAGAAATCAGCAAAGCGGTAGGCGGCAATTTAAGCAGAGATATAACAATACGGCAAGCTAACACGCAAATAGATAAAATTGCAAACAATAAAAATACAACTCACGATATAGCTAACAAGACGCAAAAAGCTAACGCTAAAATGCAAGCTAACAAGCTAAAATCAAAGGTAGCAATTCAAAAAACAGATGAAAAAAGCGTTAGTAAAAATAGCGATTTCAAGCAAAAATCAACTAATAAAAAAGCAAATTTTACTAACAAATCAGCCGTCAAATCTCCATTAAATTCTAAACAAAAAAGAGCAAAATCAAAATGAGTGTGCTTGACATATCGCAGATCGTTTTCATAACCGTTGTTGTTGTAATCGGACTAGGATTGATCGTAAAAGTTGCGTTTTTAGATGATAAAGATAAGTGAAATTTAGTAATTGATTTAAGAATATGGCTCTATTTGCATAGTGAATTGAAAGCGCACCGCAAGGTTAAGCTATGCTCGCAGTGATAATAACTAGCACTTCAAACCTAAAAAATAAACTAAATTTTAATAATATAAAGCTATGTTCTAAAGTATTGCTAAAATATTTAACACTATTTGTATTAAGCTGATTTTTGTAGCTTTATGCCTTTTAATTCGGGTTAGCTAGTGTCTAATTGCATAAAATAGGCAATTACCAAGGCAAGCGGTGCTAAGTTTGATAAGCAAAACAATATTTAGATTAATAAACTTTTACACTTAATTAAACTCAAAAAAAATTGCCGATGAAAATCAAAATTTTAGACTAAAGTAAGCATGATCCTATTTTCATTTACGTAAATCTATATATGAAATTTATATGAGTATTCGGCTTTTCAAGACCAAAAACTCATTTTACAATACTATTTTATTCGCAGCTTCATAACATTTTAGCAAATTTATAAAATTCATCTCTAGCGTTGAATTTTGATTTGATATTATAAAATTTACCGTCAAATTCAAAGCAAATTTCGCTTGCATGTAGCAGCAAGCGTGGCGCTCCCGTTACGGCGATACGCTCTTTTTCACTCATCTTTTTATCTAAAATTTTCTCGGCACTTTCGCGATTTAGGCCGTAAAGAGGTTCGCCTAAGATCTTGTGTTCTACGTGAAACAAATGCAGGCGAATTTGATGTTGCCTGCCCGTAAGCGGCACGACTCGCACAAAAGTAGTATTGATGTCCGCGAAATACTCCAAAGGCTCAATTTTCGTTACCGCCGTCTTTCCATTTTCGCAAATTTGCATACGCATTTTTAGATCATCATAGTCGTTTGCCAAATCCATTTTAGCTTCTATTTGCAAGCTTTGTTCTATTCTGCCTTGCACCATCGCAACGTAAATTTTACTAACCGCCCTATTCTCAAATATTTTTTTAAGCTTAATCTGAGATTTTAGATCCAAAGCCACGACAATTAATCCGCTCGTTTCAAAATCCAATCTATGAGTTACGCATGCGGCACGACCGTAAAGGTGCCAAATCTCATCATTCAAAGAGTATTCACAATTTCTGCCGTTTGGATGGCTCAAAACTCCGCTTGGTTTATCAAAAACCACGAATTTATCGCACTCAAAAATAGGTTTTAGTCCGTGCGGTCTTGGCTCGTAGTCTATAAGATAAACT
>JAJQAF010000195.1 GCA_021203945.1 Campylobacter sp. | reverse complement strand
ATATTTACGTCCGATATAACTGTCGTATTTTTTTCGTTTTTATCTTTTATGCTTGTAACGGCTTTTGGTAAATTGGCGAGTAAATTTTTAGTATCGTTTTTATCCGAAGCTATTTTTGGCAGCTCTTTGGTTGCGTTGTGCGACTCTTGCTTTTTCTCTTTCGGAACAAAAATTTCATCTTTTATTTTTGGATTTGTAAAAATTTGGCTTAAATTTTCGTCTTCGTCAAATTTAAGCGAATATTTTTTCTTTTCGTATTCTTTTTTTAGGCTAGCCGCACTTTGAGGTTGATATGTCTTTTTTTCTTGCGTTTTTTGTATATTTTCAACGGCAGCATTTGTTTCAATAACCTTTTTATTATCATTTAGCGCTAACGCAACCGCAAGGGTTATGGCTATTAAAACGGCTAAAGTCGTAATGCCGATATAAATTCTATTTAAAGAGCGCCCTTTTTTAGATTTTTTAGGGCGCTTTTTTATAGTTTTTTTTTCGCTCAAAATTTTAATTTTTACTTTGATCTACTAATTTCCCCGCGCTTATCCAAGGCATCATGGCGCGAAGTTTTTTACCCGTTTGATTGAGTAGCGATCTCTCGGCAATTCCTCGTTCGGCATTCATTCTAACATATCCCGCCTTACGCTCAAGGATAAAATCTTTTGCAAATTTGCCGTTTTGGATTTCTTTTAAAACCTCTTTCATCGCTTTTTTGCTCTCTTCTCCCACAACTCGCACGCCGCTTACGTAATCGCCGTATTCGGCGGTATTTGAAATGGAGTATCTCATGTCAGCCATTCCGCCTTGATACATTAGATCGACTATTAGTTTTAGCTCGTGCAAGCATTCAAAATACGCCATTTCAGGCTCGTATCCCGCTTCTACAAGCGTCTCGAAACCCGCATTTACAAGCGCGCAAAGCCCGCCGCAAAGAACAGCTTGTTCGCCGAATAAATCCGTCTCGGTTTCGTCTTTAAACGTAGTTTCTATTATGCCCGTGCTGCCGCCGCCGATAGCGCTTGCGTAGCTTAAAGCAAGCTCTTTGGCTTGTCCGCTTGCGTTTTGCTCGACTGCAATCAAATCGGGTATGCCGCCGCCTTTTACAAACTCGCTTCTTACCGTATGTCCAGGAGCTTTTGGAGCGATCATAATAACGTCTATATTTTCAGGAGCTTTTATCTGCCCGAAATGCACGTTAAAACCATGCCCGAATGCGATAGCCGCACCGTCTTTTAAATTCGGCTCGATCTCTTTTTTATAAATTTCCGATTGAAGTTCATCCGGAGTTAAGATCATTATCACGTCGGCATCTTTTACGGCTTCGCCAACGCTTTTTACCTCAAAGCCTTTTGCTTGGGCTTTTGCCCAGCTTTTACCGCCTTTTGCGAGACCGATTACTACTTTTACGCCGCTATCTCTTAAATTTTCAGCATGCGCATGCCCTTGCGAACCAAAGCCGACTACGGCAACTTTTTTACTCTGAATAAGGCTTAAATCGCAATCTTTGTCGTAATAAATATTTACTGCCATTTTCACTCCTGCATAGTTAAAATTTTCGACGTATTATACATTTCATAAACTCAAATGTCACTGAAACGACAAAATACGTTTAAGTTTTATAAAAAGCCATTTTTGGTAAAATGCGCCTAAATTTTAATTAGGAAAGATTAATATAATGAATGACTCCATATATAAAAAGATAAAAGCTCTTCCTCCGCTTGACGATACGGTTATTCAGATTCAAAGGCTTAACGCGGACGAAAATAGCTCCATAAACGACCTAACTAAAGTCGTAGAAAAAGACCCTATGCTAACGGCAAATATATTACGTTCTGCGAATTCTCCGCTTTATGGATTTTCTCAGGAGATTACAACCGTCGCACGTGCTATTTCGCTTTTTGGAATGGCTACCATTCGCGGTTTTGCTCTTTCAAGCACGATCAAAAAAAGCTTCTCTATAAATTTAGATCCTTACGGTATTACGGCACAGGATTTTTTAAATATTTCTACCATTCAAAACGCACTAATGTATAATTGGTATTCCAAAATCAAGCCTAGAAGTCTTGAAATTTTATCTCCCGCATCGTTTATGCTGGAGATCGGTAAGATCGTTTTGGCGCATGAATTGACCGAATATAACGAGGATGAGGAATTTAAATCAAGACTAAAAAATATCGTATATCCGAGCGATTTGGCTCTACTTGAAACGGAATTTTTAGAGATCACGAACGAAGAAGTTACGGCTAAAATTTTCGAACAGTGGAATTTGGAAACCGAGCTTGTAAATTCTATCCTCTATTCAAACGATCCGGAGGAGGCTCCCGATCACATAAAAGAATACGCAAAAGCCCTAAAAGTCATCAAGACGGCGGTTAATATATTTAACCAGCTTGACGATATAAGCATACAAAATACACTTCCTTTACTCGACGAATACGGCTTTGGTCACGATACCTTCCTAATGGCTACCGCAAAGGTCAAAGATAATCTGTGAAGGAATTTCTCACAGCCTTATTAAGCGGAATCAAAGAAAAAGAGATAAACAATGAAAGCAAAGAGGTTTTACGAAACCTCTTAAATTTAGGTGCAATTAGCTCTCATAAGGATAAATTTTATCTAAATAACGGCTTTGTTTGCGGCAAACTCGATATAAGCTCAAACGGCACCGGGTTTTTGATGCCTTTTGACAATCGCTTTAAACAAGATATAGTCGTAGAAAACAAAAATTTAAACAACGCTCACTTCGGCGATATCGTGCTAGCCAAATTATTGCCGCTAAAGAAAAAACGCCCAAGCGCAAAAATCGTAATGAGTTTAAAGCCGGCAAACGAAACAAGCGTCGTTTATACAAAGCGTTTCGGCGCTGCGATATTAGGTGC
>JAJQAF010000300.1 GCA_021203945.1 Campylobacter sp. | reverse complement strand
CATTAAAAATTACGATTTTTATATTTGTTTGGCATCGCTCGCAAAATGCAAGAGCCAACAACGTTCCGCCTCGTGCTCTAGTGACTGATTTTACGGCTACTTCAACGCAAATTTGACCCTCACTCGGCTCATCGGCAAGCGTAGTATCCTCAAAGCTTTTAGGCAAAATCAGAGCCAAATCAAGCAGAGAGATAACGCCTATTTTGGCTAATTCCTCTTTGTCTTTTTGCTCAAATTTCATTTCTTAATACACAAAAACTAAGCGAATTTATCTCGGCGTGAGAAGCGATAAATTCGTTTAGCTCGTCAAGCTTTAGGGCTGAAATTTTATCAAGTTCGCTCATAAACGAACCTAACGGCTTATCCTCGTAAAACTCGCCCTGAGCTATATCTAGGCGTTTAAATAGCGTTTCAAGACGAAGCGGTAACGAGCCTAATAAAAATTTCTTAGCCTGAATAAGCTCGGCTTTACTCACGCCTTTTAAGCTAAATTTTAGAATTTCGTCTTTGATGACCGCGATAGCTTCGTCTTTTTTGTCATTTTTGGTTTGCATATAGCCGAAAATTTGCGCGTATGAAAGCGAAAAAACGCCGCGCGCATACGCCGAATAAGCAAGCCCTCGTTTAACGCGGATCTCCTCCATAAGCCTTGAGCCGAAACCCCCTTCGCCGAGTATAAACATAGCTACTTTAGCCTTAAAACGATCGCTTTGCTCCACTCCATAAGGCGCGCCGAAGTAGATATACGCCTGCTCGCTTTGCTTTAAAATTTCCTTTATATTTTGCTCTTTGCTAGGCTCGAATTTTTTTAAAAGCCTACTTTTTCCTTGCGGTAAAACCTCTAAAATTTTACATAGCGTTTTAGCGTCCGATTCGCTTGCGTCACCGCCAAAAACTACGAATAAATTCGCAAGATCAAGATGCCCCTTTACAAAATTTTTAACGTCGGCAAGCTTGATATTTTTTACGCTCTTAACAGTTCCTATCGTAGGTTTGGCAAGCGGGGTTTTCGGATATAAAACTTCCATCAAGCCGCATTTTGCGATATAGTCGAAATCGTTTTCGTTACTAGCGATCTCGCCGAGAGTTAAGCTCTTGCAGCGGGTTAAAATTTCATCGGTCAAATTCGGCTCTTTTAAAAGTCGTTTTAACATATCGCAAGCGTATCCAAAATGCTCTTTTAGGCAATTTACGTCTATGCTAATCGTTTCAAAGCCCGCACTTACGTTCAGATTGATCGCCCTCATCTCAAGAAGTCTTGCGAATTCGTTTGAGCCGAGCGAAAGCGTGCCCTCGTTTAGCATATTTGCCGCCATCTTGGCAAGCCCGAATTTTACGCCGTCTTCACAACCGCCGGCAACTTTAAAAATAAGCCTTAATAATATTATCGGCATCGCTTTGGAATTTTCAAAAACAACAGGAATTTTAGTATTTTTGACATCTAAATTTAAAATTTTCATTCGTAAAACCTCTCTAAAATATCATAATTCGTATTGCGTTTCGCAGGCTTTTCGCCGACGTCTCTTATCAGCTCTATCATTTGGGATTGATTCATTCTAAAGCTAGCGCCCGCGGCTTTTACAACGTTTTCTTCCATCATAGTCGATCCCAAATCGTTTGCGCCGAATAACAACGCGAGCTGACCTACATAGCTTCCTTGTGTAACCCAGCTACTCTGGATATTTTTAAAATTATCCAAAAAAAGCCGAGAAACCGCAAGCAGTCGCAAATAACGATTCGAGCTTTGTTTTACTATCTCGGGATGCTCGGCTGCCAAACGCGTGTTTAGTCCCTGAAAGCTCCAAAGTATAAAAGCCCTAAAGCCGCCCGTAACGTCTTGCAAATTTCTAATATGTTCCCAATGCTCGACTATTTCGCGATCCGTCTCAACCGTGCCGAACATCATCGTAGCTGTAGTTTTCATGCCTATTTCGTGAGCTTCTTTATGGATTCTTAACCAATCGGCGGTATCGCATTTTTTAGGCGCTATGACGTCTCTGACTCGATCGCTTAAAATTTCGGCTCCCGCTCCCGGCATTGAGTAAAGCCCTTTTGCATTTAAACGCTCAAGCGCTTCGCGAGTAGTAATTTTTGAAATTTTCGCTATATAATCGATCTCGACTGCGGAAAAACCGTGTATCGTAATCTGCGGATATTTTTTGCAGATAAATTCCACCAACTCCTCATACCATTCGATTTTAAGCTTTGGATGGACGCCGCCTTGAAATAAAATTTGAGTACCGCCGATTTCTATAAGCTCCTCTATCTTTTTACCGATCTGTTCAAAGCTAAGCACATAGGCATCCTGCTCTTTTGCATGACGATAAAACGCGCAAAATTTACAATCAACCCAACAAACGTTTGTGTAATTTATATTTCTATCTACGATAAAAGTCGTTATTCTTTCGGGATGAAGTTCTCGCTTTTTTGCTAGCGCCATTTTGCCGAGTTCGGCAAGCTCGACATTTTCTATCAAATCTACGGCTTCATTGACACTAAGTCTTTTCAAATTTCAAACCTTTAAAATTTTTAGCGTAGTTTAGCAAAATTTAGCTTGCATAATTCAAAATAAGACTTTTAAAGCATTGCAAAAATATTAAAAAAGCGATAGTAGAATAAAACTTCGATTTAATTAAAAGGAAACGTTATGAAAAAAATAGCTTTACTGCTCGTTATCGGCGCATTTATGATAGGTTGCGCGCAGCGCCATCCGCAACATCGTGACAACGGTCGTCCGAATGCAAATTGTAACGTCGGTTGCGCCGAAAAGCAAAAAGAGCAAAGATGCACGCTCGGCGCTCAATGCCAAGGCGGCAGAACCGGTATGCAAAATCGCGATATGCGACCCGCTCGCTAATCTCGGCTAAGATAAAGACGTTTTTCTCGTCT
>JAJQAF010000132.1 GCA_021203945.1 Campylobacter sp. | reverse complement strand
GAAGTGTGATGGGGCAATTCTACAATCTTTTTTAAAAAAAAACAATAGTTTTTAGGGCTAAATTTCAATAAAAATAGCTTTTTTATTGAAATTTTGTTAAAAAAATTGATTTATTTGCAGTAAAAAATATTATGACCGCATTAAAATTAGCATTTTTAAAGTATTGTTTTAAGTATATTTTTTGGATTTTAAGTAGCCTAATTTTATAGGCTACTTAAACGTTATTTTAGCTTGCTCAAATTCTCATTTGCTTTTTGCATATAGTCGTCTTTGTTTAAAGAATCTATTTGATCGTTCGTAAGCGGGCTTGATTTTTCGAAATGTGCATCCACTCTCATCTTTTGCTTTCCGTCTTTATCTAAAATTTGCATAAAGTCGCCGGTATGCAGATTTTTAATGCCATTTATTTGAACGTTATAATGCTTGCTTAGCATTTTGCCGCTAGCGTCTTTTATGCCCATATAAAAAGGCTCTTGCGGCGTAGCGTCAAATTCGCCGTATCTTATGCCAAAACCCATCGTTTTGCTATTTTGATGGCATTCGTTGCACTCTCTGGCGTTGGTTGTAGTCGTATGCGGATTAAGAGGCTGCATATCGATGGTTAGCATTCCGTCTTTTCTTTTGGCGATGTTGTTTAAAAGTAAGACTTTGCCTTTTTCATCTATGACAGTTCCTACGGTTTGGATAACTCCGACTACCAGCGTTATACGCCCTTCGCCGTTTATACCTAGTATCGGCTCTTCAAATCTCGCGTGAGAGTAATCCCCTGCCGAGCCGCCTTTTTGCATTATAAAACTCTTGCCGTCAAAATCCGACGGAGTGCCGTTTTTGCCTATCTTTTCAGCGGATTCTATCCAGTCAATCATTTGTGATTTATTACTAAAATCAACGCTGTAATCATATCCGTAATAAGATGATGCCCAAGTCGCGTGGCACGCATAGCATTCTAAAGTCTCTAAATGCTTTGACGCGCCCACCATAGCGAGCCTGCCTTTTTGACTTTTCCATTTATTGTTTTTTTCTATATCTTTTAACAAAGGCACATTCAAATCCTTGCCGCCTGCGAAGTGAAGGATTACTTTATCTTTATCTTTTACTACGTTTCCTAACGGATTGCCACGTGCAGATAGTAAGAATCCGTCTTTTTTGTCATATTTTGCTGCAAAATTTTTAGTTATATCCATAGGGTTTTGCGCTAAACCTCTAGGCGTATCTTTTAAAATCATATCTTTTAAATTTGCGTCTTTTATCTTTTTTGGATTTAAAAGCTCATCACCGACTCCGATTTTAAGCTCCCAAGGATATTTACTAGGCGTTCCGTGGCAGTCTTGGCATTCGATTTCCACATCACCTAATGCAACCGTGCCAATATTTCCGTTGCCGTGCATATCGGGACTTGTGTGGCAATCTTGGCAAAGCATTCCGGCTTTGTTATGCACATCCTCTTTTATATGTTTATAAAGATAAGTCGCGTTTGGTTGCTGCAATTTGCCGTGATCGTCAAATGGAATGTAAGCCCCGCCCCTATCTACCGGAAATAAGCCTTGATATTGCAAGCTCACTCGTCTTCCCGATGAATGACAGGCGTTACAGGTTGAAATTTGAATACCGCTATATTCGCCGCCGTTTACTTTGACTTTTGAGTTTCTACTGCCTTGCATAGAATGCACCAACATATGACCGGGCTTTGTTTTATCTATGGATTTATCTTTGCCTTCATAAAAACCCTCTACTCCGTATGCGACATGGCATGCGGAGCAGCCAAGTCCTCTAAAATGTCCTCTTTGTTGTTTGCCTTTGGATGCTAAATGACAGGCGTTGCAGTTTCTAAGATAGTTATAGACCGCAAGTTCGGGCTTGTCTTTTAATGCGTCAAAATCCGTCTTTGGGATTTTATCTAGCTTTGCGGGAAATTGATCTTTATGCTGATCTGCTAACTCTTTCATATAGGTTTTATAAATTTCGCTTCCGTAAATCGGCTCAAACCCATCTTTATCGTCGGTGCGGTGATTTGCGTATCTATGCTTAAAATCCTCGTTATCAAGTCCCCAACCGTAAGTGATAACCTTTATTTTACCCGCATCTGTGCTCATCATAGACTTTGGAATGCTTGAGACTTGTTCTTGATGACAGGCGCCGCAAGTCTTATCTATGACGCTAAGTCCGCCCGGAGTAGGAGTAAAGAAATCTAATAAATTTCCTTTCGGAGCTCCGTTATGAGCTTTATTTGCGTCGTTTGTAACGTTTGGATTTCCTCCGTGACACACGACGCAGCCATTCGGATCGCCAACAGATTGTCCTAAAGCGTAAATTTGTTGCGCCATTTGGCTATCGTGAGAAGTAAAAGCTTCTATGCCATCATGACAGCTAAGACAGGCTTTTTGAGGTGCCGGAAAATCGACATTTGCAAAGGTAAAATTTAGTGCAAGCGCCGATAAAAGTAGAGTAAATTTCAGCTTGAAATTTTGCATTGTGTCCTCCTGATTTTATTTGCTTAAATAGCAATCAAATTATAATATATATATATATAACTTAAAGTTTAAAATATTTAGTAGATATTTTTAAGATTAGTATAAAATATTATTAAATCCAAGCTATAATGTTATGCGAGCAACAGCCTTAAACCAAGCGGAAAAATGAACAAAATAAAGGAGATTTTATGAATGAAATTTTAAAAGAAACTTTAGATGAAATTTATGAAATTTTAGGCGATGACATAGAGAGATTAAGCATAAAACGTGTTGTAATAGGGTTATTTTTTACAGGTGTAAAACTTAGCAATGGAGTTTGCGGTATCAGCTACACGCCTCTTAAATCTTTACCAAATGCCGTATGTTGCCCGTCTATCGAAAGCGGGATGGATGTAGCTATCTGATCGTAAAATATAACCTCGTTTAACA
>JAJQAF010000248.1 GCA_021203945.1 Campylobacter sp. | reverse complement strand
GCATTCGATATCATGCCTAGTCTCTTGTGCTCTGAGATGTGTATAAGATACATCTATCCGAGAGGGCGCTCACATATTTTTAGCTATAAGCGGCGTATTAGAGGCCAAAAATATCTATACAAGCGGCGTCGGCGTCAGAGAGGGCGTATTTTTGAGCGACTTCTTACGTCCTAGTCTAAAATTTCCACAAAATTTTAACCCAAGCGTAAAAAGTTTGCAAGATCGTTTCATACTAACCGACAATAAAGCCGTAACGCGATACGTAAAAGAGATTTTTTTATCATTAAGCAAGATACACAAGCTAAAAGAGGAGTATTTAGACGTATTAATTGTAGCTTCAAAGCTTTATAATATCGGACAAGATATAGGGTTTTACGGAGATCATAAAAATTCGGCTTATATAATCTTAAACGGATTAAATTTTGGTTTTTCACACGAGCAAAAAACACTAATCGCAATCATCATAGGAACAAACGGCAAAAAAATAATCTATGAATTTGAGCAATATAAAAATCTATTACCAAAACCGGAATGTGTAAGATGGTTAAGCTTCATCTTGGCGCTTGCAAAAGCCCTTGATGTAAATTGCGTCGGAACGAAATTGGGCTTTGAATTTGTAGGTCATACGCTAAAAATTCACGGAGCAAAAAATTTAACGATGGCTAAAGAGGAGATTAAGAAAATAGCAAAGCCTGAGATATTTGCCATTTCGTTTATATAAATCACTATTAAAAACCAACCCCGTCAAATAAGAATTTGTAAAATTTTAAACAAATTACAAGGAAAAAGCTTGCTTGAAACGAGACAAATATAAATTCCTAATTCATACTCATTTTGTCTTTGTAATTGTTTAAGCTATTTTGCCGATCTTGTAAAAATGCGCCTAATTTCTTTTTGTTTTCCTCAAAAAAGACGGTAAAATCTTGTTCGTTTTGTATTTTATCCTCTCCAAAACTATCCAGCATAACGTTTGAACTACCTACAAGGACTAGATAACGTCTATTTTCATAGCTTAGCAACATGAGTTTATTCACTCGATCAAGCGGTTTTTCGTATATGACGCTTACGTCGTTATTTTGATTTTTAAGTAGCCAATTAATCGACTTGGTATTGTTGTTTTGCGGAGTGGCTTTAGTGCTTGTAAAGCCCTTAAATTCACTCTTGCCGACCATAAATCTTTTAAATACGAATAAAAATATCAAAAGCGCAAGCAATACGCCAAGAACGATAAAATATTTAGCGTCTACAATCGGCTCGGGCTCACTTTGCGCTATAGGTGCGGTCGATTCTATTTTTGCGCTGGCCTGCGGCATATTAGCTACTTGCGATGCCGTATTTTTCAAGCTTACGCGTATGCGAAGTCCAAATCCGTCGGTAGTTTTCGACGCATTTACTATAATGGCATCTCGCGATTTTAAATTTAGTATTAAAGAATTTTGCTTTGGCTCTATATCCAACTCTTGAACGATTTTAGAGTTGATATTTTTACTAACGCCTTGCTCGTAACTTAAAGAATTTAATATAAGAGAAGTTATATTTTTTTCGCGTTTTTGAAAGATATTGCCTTCATACGGTGCGTCAAAACTAAGCATAATATCAACGCGATCGGTTCTCTCATAAACGTTATAGGTAAGTAAGTTTGAAGCAAATAACGGTAATATCGCACCCAAAAATAGTAAAATAAATTTCATAAAAGCTCTTTTTTAAAGTATTGTATGACCGATTTGGAGTCTAAAATTTCATTAATTCTTATAGCTAAATTTTTCTCATAAACCATTACTTCGCCTTTGCCGAAAATTCTATTATTTATATAAAGCTCAACGCTCTCGCCCGCCGGTTTTTCAAGATCTATTACCGAACCGGATTCAAATTTTAAAAGTTCGTTTATGCTAATAGTCGTCGTTCCCAGCTCGGCGATAAAATCAACGCTAATATCCATAAGCTCGTCATAGCTTTTAAATAATCCGAGTTGTTCTAACGTTTCCGTTACTTCATCTTCATTCATACTCTATTATAGCCTATTTGAAATGTTCGATTTTTCATTTTATAAATAAATTTTTCTTCGAGTTTTATACGAAAGAGATCGACTTCGCCTAAAAATTCAGGCGTTCCAAGCTTATACGCATTATTTTCGCGTTCGTTTAGTAAATTTTTAGCCTTACCGATGATCTGATTTGCTATCTCTTTGCAAAGATCATCCAAGTCGCCGCCTTCAATATCACTATGTCCGAAAAATACCTCCATAAAAAGTTTTAGCGTATCTTTCTTAAAAAACAGATAAAAATGGTATTCTTCTTTGCCTTTATAAACGGGTATGCTAGCACCGTAAAATCCCCTGCCTATATGTGCGCCGTCTTTTATATCAAAGCCTAAAGTATCCGTGCAAAGATACCTTGTCGCGGCATCTATAACCTCTTTCATCTTTCCCCTCAATAGATAAATTTAGCTTTTATTATACTTTGCATTTACTAAATTCGCTCTAAATTTATAAACGTTTTCAAAAAAGCTTGTCTATCTCAGCTATCAACTCTTTCCCGCTAAATTTAGCCGTGAGCTTGACGATCTCCGTGCCGATTATCGCGCCGTCCGCGTAGGTTTTTACCTCATCGGCGTCATCTTTATTTTTTACGCCGAAACCTACTGCCACGGGCAGAGCGCTTTTTTGTTTTAAATTTTCTACTAAATTTTTAAGCCTTTCTTGGCTTGCTCTTTTTGAGCCGCTAACCCCGATAGCTCCGATCGCATAGATAAAGCCCGATCCGAATTTTAAAATTTTATCCGCACGATTTGCCGAAGTAACGCTAATTAGCGGGATTAAATTTAATCCGATTTTTTGACATAGCCCAAACACCTCTTCGCACTCTTCGCACGGCAGATCGGGGATTATAAACCCGCTTATAC
>JAJQAF010000124.1 GCA_021203945.1 Campylobacter sp. | reverse complement strand
TGTTCATAATACTCGCAAATTTCAAAAAATTTATACATCATTTTATTTAACGTCAGCAAATTTCCGTTGCAAAACTAATATGCTAATTCATAGTCTTTTTTATTAAATTTTAGATATTTTTCAAGGGATTTTAGAGCTAGCTTTCTTTGTAAGTATATGATTATCTCTCCCATATTTACGGTCTTTAGCTCGATACTTTCCCAAATTCTAGTTTGAAAATAATCCTTTGCCAATACGTCCTCATCGTCCGTTTTGTGAATAGTAAATAAAAAATTAAAGCATCTGGTATCCGCCATTAGGCGTATCTTTTCTATGAGATCTTGCGGATAGAGCTGGGCTTCGTCCAGAATAACTATAACTTGATTTTGTAAAACTTCCTCCTTATCTTTAAATTTTTTACTATATTCTTTTATAAAATTTTCAAAATTTTCTATACCTTCTCTTTTTTCACCGAATAATTTTTCGCAAAGCTCAGTGATAAAAGTACCTTCATTAAAAAACGGGTGTGGAAAAAATACGATATTTTCCTGCTCGCCAAGATCGCTTGTGATCTTATTTAGCAAAAAGGTCTTACCGCTACCCGGTTTGCCGTAAAAAAGGATAAGTTTGAGCGGTTTTTTTAAAACGGAAACTATTTTGTTATAGCAATTTATCGACTTATCTAAATTTACAAAATTTTTAACATCGTCTTCGTTCATGAAGACTTCTTTTACCTGCGTATATATGTTTGTATCGCCGCTATTATTCATATATTGACTTTGAAAATCCTAAATCTTTAAGCGATTGTTTTACCGGTTTAGCACCGTCTAAATCCACGACGCGAGGTGTGATCACAAATATAAGTTCCGTTGTTTTAATAGAGTCTTTTGTGCTTTTAAAGGCGTTTCCTAACAACGGAATATCCGCCAAGATCGGTACAGCCGTATTTTGTTTGTTTTTTGTCTGTCCTATAAGTCCGCCGAGAATGATAGTGTCGCCGCTATTTACTTGAACGACAGTCGAGAGTTTTTTCTGAATGGTATCCGGAGCTATCTCTCTAATGCTCGTATTTTGCGCCCTTACGTCATCTTCTTGATACTTAAAGCTACTAAGAGACGGATTTATGCGTAACATGATTTTATTATTGTCGGACACTTCAGGTAGTAAATTCAACAAAATTCCGATAAAAACCGAATATTGTTTATACGTAGTCGTTACCCTGTCGTTTAATGCGCTAGCGCTATCGGTTTGCTCCATAACGCGATAGTTTATATTATCTCCGACCGATATTAACGCTTGTTGATTGTTTAACGTAGTAACTTTCGGGCTTGAGACGACTTTTGCCTTTCCGTATGTGTCAAGAAAATTTATCATTCCGTCCAGGTTAAAATTTAAATTCGCCGCAATGTTTAGAGTTTGCCCGAATCCCGAGCTAAGCCCATTGCCTCTATTTTTCCAAGAAATCCCGGAATTTTTGGACGAATCACCGCCTATATACGAGTTGAAACCAAGCTCGAATTTACTCCAATCCACGCCTTGTTTATATTCGTTGTTTAGATCTACCGCAATAATAGAAACATCTATGATAACTTGTTTTTTAAGACGTCTTTGCATTTCGTTTATGTAACTTTCCACTCGCTTTAGCTGAGACGGCGTGCCGGTTACAGTGATGAGTCCCGCATTTGGATTTATGATAGGATCGGGTGCCGCGATATGTTCGCTCGTATTATTTAAGATAGCCTTAAGTTCAATGTCAAGTTTTTCCCAAAAGTCAAATTTTTCGGTACTTTTTATAAGATTGTTTGATTTTTTAACATCTCCGCCTTCCGAATCGCTATCCTCATCTCCGACCTCGACCGGAGCAGCATCTACGGAGGCTTTTGTTACGGCGGTTCCTTCGCGAACGGACGTAATATAATCGATTTTAAAAATTTTAGTTTTCAAAGATGAAATTTTTAATACGTTATTTGAAAATTCATAGCTTAAATTTTTTTCGTTTAGTAAAAGATCAAATACTTCATTTAACGACATATTTCTTATATTTACGCCAAAAACATGATCTTGCAACTCTTTTTTACTAAAAGCGTCTTTTGCCACTATACTCAAATCACACATATCCGAGAGTTCATTTAATCCGTCGCTCAGCGAAATATCGTCTGAAATTTTCATACTGAAATTTTTACCCAGACAGCTACTGGCTCTAGCTTGAAGACCGGTAATACTCAAAGACGCAAGCAATAATATTGCTATAAACTTTATTTTATTTAACTTTAATACTAACATTTTTACTTCCATTCGTAAGAGCAAGCTCTTGCTTTTCGTTATTTTTTATCATAGTTACTTTTGAATGTGTGATTTTTGTTATATGGTATTCATCTATTATATCTCCGACGTTATACCATTTTCCGTTGATATTTGCTCGATTTTGCATTATTGCCTTGAGCGCAAGACTTTTCGACTCTACTACGGGAGCGGTTAAGTTTTGCTCCGTCTTAAATTTCTTAAACGGTGTCTTCAGACTTGAAATTTCCTCTTTGTTTAACCCTTGACGACTATCTTGAATCCTATCGAACATAGCGTTGAAGTTTGCTATATCATCTTCAAAATTACCGGCGAAAGAGCCTATGCAAAAAGCTAAAATCAGACTATACTTTAAAATTTTCATTAATACTTCATCCCCCATACGGATATAGTTATTTTCGCTCCAAGCTCGCTTTGAGTAGAGTTTATATCCATTTTATGTAAATCAACCACTAGTTTTGATTCCTCCAAACTATTTATATAGCTTATGATATCTTGAAAGCCGCCTAAAAATTTTATATTGATATTTAAAATTTGCTCTATTTTTTGATAATCAGGCTCTTTTATATCGCTTTTCAGCTCCAAAATTTTGATATTATTTTTCTTTGCCGAGAATACTATAT
>JAJQAF010000310.1 GCA_021203945.1 Campylobacter sp. | reverse complement strand
AATCCGATTGTTATTTTTATAGGATAACCGACAACAAGAAGATTAAATTGAGGCATTGTTTTCATAAGCATTCCAAAAATAGAATCCGAAAGCAATGACAAAGCGATTATCGGAAAAGACAAAATAAAACCGAAGATAAATAAATTTGAAAACGTTTTTATAACGTAGCTCATCACACCGACTCTCGGATAAAAATCTCCAAGCGGAACGTGAGCGAGCGACGCGGCGTAAAATTGTAACAATAAATGATGACCGTCAAACGCTAAAAATGTAAGAAGGGCTAGAAAATTTATGAGATTTGCGATAACGGGAGAGCTGGTTCCTGTCTGCGGATCCAACACGGTCGCCATCGAAAAACCCATAACCATTGAAATTTGCTCACCCGCCATTTGCAGCGTTGCAAATACGATTGTCAATAAAATCCCGGCGCAAAGACCAAGTATAGCCTCACTTAAAATTTCAACGAATAAAAAATTTATAGCGTGTTCATGAGCGCGCGCCATCGGAAAAAGTATAACGCAAAGTATCAAGGCGAACAAAGTTTTGGCGGTAAGCGGAATTTGATTGTGCGAATAAAAAGGAAAAAAAACGATAAGCCCGCTAAGACGTGCGAATAGAAGCATAAAAGTAACGACTCTATCGGCACCGAAAAAACTTACTAATTCCATTTATGCTCTTAAAATTTTATAATTTTTAATTTTACAAATCTTTTGTTTATGGGGAGTTAAAATCAATACTAAAAAGCGAAATTTTAGAAAAATTATTAAATTTTTAAAATTACTTTATTTTTTGTAACGCTTTATCCTGCAATCTATAAGCGTCATCGCATTTAAAAGCAAGCTCATTGTCGTGAGTTACCAAGATAAGCGCGGCGTCATTTTCTTTAACGTAATCAAATAGAGTTTGCATAACTTCAAGCGCGGTTTGTTTGTCTAAATTTCCGGTCGGTTCGTCGGCAAATATTATTCGAGGTTTTTTGGTAAGCACCCTTGCGATACTTACGCGTTGTTGCTGACCGCCGCTAAGCTCGCCCACTTTTTGATTTAATACGTTTGAAATTTTTAAAGTCTCAAGCTGATTGCTATCTATAGGTTGCTTTGCTAATATGCTTGCAAGCTCGATATTTTCGGCGGCGCTAAAACCTTTAAATAGATAGTGAGCTTGAAAAATTATCCCAAATTCAAGCCTTCGAATTTTGATGAGCTCATTTTGAGAAAGGTCATATAAAGATTTTTGATTATAAAAAACTTCGCCGATTTTCGGTTTTAAAAGAGTGGAAAGTATGTGTAAAAGCGTAGATTTACCGCAACCGCTAACACCGAGTATTGCGGCACTTTCGCCGCTTGATACGGTAAAATTTACGTCTTCAAAGAGCGCATAATCATACGCAAAGCTTAGATTAGACGCTCTTAAAATTTCCATTAACCGATTTGTGCGGCGACTGCTGCGGCAAAGTCGTCGACTTTTTTCTCAAGCCCTTCGCCAAGCTCGAAGCGAACGTATTTTACGATCTCTATTTTACCGCCGAATTCTTTACTTTTCTCGGCGACTACTTGTTCGATAGTTTTTTTATCGTCCATTACGTAAAATTGACCGAGCAGCGTTAAACGTTGGTCTAAAACGGTGTTATCCGCGTAAAATCTCTCGATCTTTCCCTGGATTATCTTATCCCAAATTTTCTCAGGCTTACCTTCGGATTTTAGCTCTTCTTTTATTGCGTCCGTCGCTTTTGCGATTACGTCATCGGTAAGCTGGATGCGGCTGGCATATTCAGGAATATGGTGAAGCGGCTTGCCAAGACGTGTAAATTCTTCGTTTTCTTTTTCAAGTTCGGCTTTAAGCGCTATAAATTCTTTTTCAACGAAATCCTTATCAAGATCATTGTAGCTAATAACGCTTGGCTTCATCGCAGCGGCATGCATGCATAGATTTCTAATAAACTCGGCGGCTTTATTAGCGACCTCTTCGCTTTCGCAAGCAGCACCGATTAAAACTCCGACGCGCCCGTTTGAATGAACATATCCGTTTACTATGCCTTTTGCATCAGCGCTAATGGTCTCAAAGCGTCTTACGACTAAATTTTCACCGATCGTAGCGATTTGGGTTTTAAAATATTCTTCAAATTTTACGCCGTTTAACGTGCTTGAATTTAGCTCTTCAACGCTTGTTATGTCATTTGCTTGTATATGAGCCGTCGTATCTTTAGTGAGAGTTTGAAATTGCGGGTTTCTAGCAACGAAATCCGTTTCGGAGTTTATATCTGTGATAGTCGCTTTTTTGCATTTTTCGCAAACTTTAACGCTAACAAGACCTTCGCTGGCAAGGCGGTCGGCCTTCTTAGCCGCTTGACCCAAACCCTTTTCGCGAAGTATATCTACAGCTTTTTCCATATCGCCGCCGGCTTCGGATAAAGCCTTTTTACAATCCATCATACCCGCTCCGGTAGATTCTCGGAGCTCTTTTACCATTTGTGCAGTGATTTCCATTATTCGTTATCCTCGTCGGCAAAGTCTTCTTCGCTCATAGCTTCTGCTACAACGGCGTCTTTTTCGTCTTGGCTAACTTCTTGATTTTCTAAATTTACATCGCTATCTTGCTCAAGAAGAGATTTGCCTTCATTTATGGCTTCCGCCATTTCTTGGCAGAAAAGCTGAACGGAACGAATCGCATCGTCATTGCCGGGAATAGGAAAATCTACGACATCCGGATCACAATTCGTATCAATAGGAGCGATTACCGGCATTTTTAAACGATTTGCCTCTTGGACGGCAATTTTTTCTTTAACCGTATCAACTACAAACACCATATCCGGAAGATTTTTCATATTGCGAATACCGCCTAAAGAGGCGATTAAATTCTCTTTTTTACAGCGAAGCATTAAAGCATCTTATTAAGTTAATAAATTTATAGAGCCGTCTTCTTCCATAG
>JAJQAF010000303.1 GCA_021203945.1 Campylobacter sp. | reverse complement strand
TTGTCGCTATTGAAAAAAAATTTATACTTAAAAATAATCCTAAAATTTAAAAATTTAACCATAAAAAAAAAAAAAAACATGATATGATTAATTTATTTTTTATAAAAGGAAAAAAATGGCTTATCAATTTGATGAAGATTTAGAGTTTTTACGCTCTGATTTTTTGGTGCACGGCGATCTAAACGATCTTTTTAACATTTTGGTTTATGATAAAGACGGTGATCAAAGATTTACCAGCGATCTAAAAACTAGTGAAAATTTCAAACGTTATCCAAACCAGCACAAACGCTATTTAGATGATATTTTAGAAGAGCTTCAAAGATTTGGCGGAAATACATTTGTAAATATCGTTCGAGGCGGTGGTGTGCAATATAAAGAGATTTTATGCGAAGCGGCCGATAAAATGGGTGCTAAATATAAAAGCTCGCAAAGTACATTAGAGATTGAATTGGCCCTGATAGAAAAAGTTATCAAAGAGAGCTTAGAAAAGATGAGTGCGGATGAGCTTAAAAATTTAGCTGAAGAATATAAGCTAAATATCGTAAATTTTAGCAAAGATGCCGTATTGGCAGGACTTCAAGGTGCTATAAGGCTAGGAGGTTTCACATCGTACCGCATAGCTCTTACCGTGGCGAATTCAGTCGCCAAAGCTCTGCTAGGTAGCGGTCTTACACTAGCCACAAACGCCACACTCACAACAAGCATGAGATTTTTTGCCGGACCTATCGGATGGGCAGTCACCGGCATTTGGACAGCTGTAGATATAGCCGGTCCGGCATATAGAGTTACGATACCGGCGGTATTGCAAGTTGCTTCTCTAAGACAGCTTTACTTTGATAGGCTTAAAAAGCAAAAGGATCAAGAAAATATCAAAAAAGGTCTAAGCCTTGATGAGCTTTTTAACAAACAGCCGGTAAATATCCTGATCACAGGTAAAACAGGCGTGGGCAAAAGCTCTACTATAGAAGCTCTTTTCCAAAGAGAAGGTAAAAACAGCACAGCCAAAATCGGCGTAAGCGCCTACCCGGAAACACAAGAAATTACAGAATATAAGATAGGCAGTTTCACTATCCATGATACACCGGGCTTTGGCGATGGCGGAGAAAACGATGAAAGATGGCGTAAAATGATAGTCGACAAGCTAAGTCAAACCGATAACGATGGCAATATACTAATAGACTTGGTTTTAGTAATACTTGATGGTGGCGATAGAGCTTTAGGTGTAGAATACAATCTAATCAACAAAACTTTAATACCGAATTTAAGAGGTCACACTAAAGTTATAATTGCGTTAAACAAATGCGATAAAGCAGGTACAAACAGAGATTTTAACTACGAGAAAAACGAAGCTAGCGAGGAACTACTAAAAAAACTTGATGAAAATGTAGTGACTTTAAAAAACCGTATTAAAAAAGATACTAATGTAGATGTGGATATTGTCTATTATAGCGCCGGTGAAAAATATGGCGAAAACGACAAACAACCTGCCTATAATCTAAACAAGCTACTATTTTACATTTTGGAAAATATCCCGAAAAAAAAGCGTTTAGGATTTGTAAAGTTCGTCGAAAACAATGACGAATTTAAAAAAGGGGACGGTAAAGCCGACTACAACGCAAAGATAAAAAGATCTTTTTGGGAAACGGTAAAGGAGTTCGCTAACGATATGGTGGAAAAAGTAAAAGATGTTATAGAGTTTTTTGACCGTGATGATGTAAAGAAGGTCATAAATAAAGGTATAGAGATAGTAAGTGAAGTCTGGAAAAAACCAGCAAAAAGAACTAAAAAGAGTATAAAATAGAATTCAGTTAAAATCGGTAATATGCAATCTTGTCTATACCTAACGGTTGATATAAGAAGTATTTATGATAATAAAAATTTATAAACTACTAATCAAGGAAATTATGTATGTGTAATAGATATTTTCTATTAGAATCTAAAGCATTTGAGTAAATAGAAAAGTTAAAATACGAGTTTGAGATTGTAGCAAAATTTAATAAAAAAGACGACATAGAGAAAATGTTTGAACTATATATAAAGATGGCGGAGTAACGTAGCAAAATAAATCGCCTGAACTTTGGAATTTTAGAAAGAAGTTAATGGTAGGGCGATCGTAGGTTTTGATTTGGCATAGGACTGATGATGTAACTAGTCGGATATGTTTTTGATGTGAGAGATTTTTGGACTAACATTACGCTTTTTGTGGCAGGGATTATCATGGTTTATAAAATTATTGAGGAGTAAAGATGTTTGTAAATAATGAAAAAGAGTTTGGCAAAGCTTTAAATGATGGCATAGACACAATAGAAATAGAGGGTGATTTAGCACAAAAAACGATAAAAATCAAAGCTACCGGCAAAGTTGCATGGGGTGTGTGTATTGTCGCTCTTGGAGTTGCTGTTGCGGCGATTATATCAGCACCCGCTACGGGTGGCACTAGTACAGCAATGGGAGTTGTAGCTACTGGTGGAGTTGCTAGTATTTTAGGCTCCACGGTAGCCGTATCGGCAATTATGATAGCCGTATCGGCAGGGGGTGTAGGGGCTTTAAACAAGCTTAGAAAGTATAAATTAGAAAAAATTTCAGATACAAAAATAAAATTAACAAGGATATAAAAATGCCTATACCGCCAAAACCAATGAAACAAAAATGTCCGAAGTGGAACTGCTTTTTTTATCGTATCTGGGCTCCTAAAAGCGATGCATTAGGACACGATGACCTTCCGCTTTATTGCTGCCCCAAGTGTGGTACCCCTCTCATTTGCGCACCTCTTAATAAACTTGAAGTTGAGTTGCTCAGGACAGCTAAGACTATGAAAGAGATAAAAGATCTATTTACTAAAAAAGATAAATTTTGAAATTTCTAGATTATTTTAGCATTGCAAGTGCTTTTAAATCAATAATATTTGAGGCTCTTTGATCGCCTGCAA
>JAJQAF010000125.1 GCA_021203945.1 Campylobacter sp. | reverse complement strand
GCATAGCGCTAAACGGCGTAAGAGAGTGCAATATCGCCGCCAAAACGCTAGCACTTCCGACTCCGCCGACAAAACCCACGACGGTTTTTGACGGCGAGATTGACGGAGCGATTTTAGTTTTACCAAACAGTTTGCCCCAGATATATTGCAAAACATCGCTTGATTGGACGATTAAAATCAAAAATAACGCGAGTAAAATTTCATTTCCGCCAAATCCTTCGATGTCAAGCGTTAAAAGTAGTGGAATATGCGAAATACAAAATACACAGATCATCAGCGCCCATTGAATTTTAGTCGAGCGCTCCAAAAAATACGCCGGATCGCCACTAAGCGCGGATAAAATCGGCAGAAATAAAAACGCATAAACCGGGATAAAAATCATTGCCATCGAATACCAATCTATGTAAATAAAAAGGTATTGTAAAGGTAAAATGACGTAAAAACACGCCACAAGCGCGATATGATCGCCCCTGCGAATGTATATGAGCGATAAAAACTCTCTTAAAGCCGCGAACGAAACAAGTAAAAATAGCGTGATAATCGCGTTTTTGCCAAGATACGCGAATGCAAATATCGTTAAAATCATCACCCACCATGCGTTTATGCGCATGCTTAGATTTGAGATGACGGAGTTAGAGGTGCCAAATTTCAGCCTTAATGCGTAAGCCGTGCAAGAAGCGAGCACGAGAACCGACAAAAGCCATAAAAATAGCGAAGTAATTGCACTCATATAAAATCCTTGCTTGTAAATTTAGTGCTTTTAAATTTGCCGCTAGTGTCGAATTTACTACTATCGTTAAATTTACCGCTCGCTGCAAATTTACCGCCGTCGCCAAATTTATCATCGCTAAATTTGCCACTGGCTATAAATTTACTGCCCCGACGCAGATTTAGCGCCTCAAATTTGGCTAGACCATTAAACTCAAACGGCAAAAGATCCTCGCTAAATTTTATCATACCTCGCCCCTTTTTCTCACAGAGTCTTTCATCGCTAGTAGCGCGTTTTGCGCCTTTTGCAAAAACTCCGCCCTATCTTCGCCGCCAAATTTAAACTCCTGCGCGACCCTAAGTTCGCAAATAAGCGGGATAGGCACGAAAAAGCCCTTAGGTAGGCCGTGTCGCGCATTATTTATCCACACGGGCACGAGAGGAATTTGCGGATTTATTTCACAAAGTCTAAAAATGCCGCTTTTAAAAGAGCCGATTTGTAAATCGTCGTTTGTCTTTCGCGTGCCTTCGGGAAAAATAATCAAAGAATGCGTTTTTAGCGCCTCGCTCATCTGCTCTATTATCTGCAAAGGATGTTTTGCGTTTCGATCGATTAAAAGCATATTAAATACGTTTTTTGCTAAAAATGGACGAATTTTACCCTTACTCCAATAATCCGCGGCGGCAACGGGTCTAATGCGCTTACGAAGCGCGTATGGCATAGATACGAAAAGCAGTAAAAAATCGCCGTGGCTGGTATGGTTGGCGTAGTAAATTTTAGGCGTCAAGTCTTTTATCTCGCGCAACTCCCGTGGCGGGCGGACACCTGTGATAAAAATCGTGATTTTACAAAATATAAAATCGACCATTCTAGCCAAAATCTTTTTCATAAATCACTCTTTCTTTAAGCCTGATTTTACGCGATTTACGCAAGTTATGACAAGCGTAGCGGCAAGTAGCCACATAACCCAAACTAGCCAAGTAGGCAAAGAAAACAGAGCGTAAATAAAGCCCAAAAGCCCGAACACAAACGCTCTATCGCTTTTACCCATAGGTCCGTCATATCTCCTTCCGCTCCCGTAAATTTGCCCCAAAGCGCCTAAAAACTCGCTCATCGCGGAAAGAAAAATGACAAGCGCTATAACGCCCCAATCAAAAGGCGCCACAAAGGCGAAAGGCAGATAAAGCGCGCTATCGGAAATCACGTCCGTAGCTTCGTTTAAATAGCCTCCTAGCGGGGATTTTTGATTAAATTCGCGCGCGAGCATACCATCAATCGCATTTAGCGCCATACGCAAAAACATCCACGCAGGAAGCAATAAAAACAAAAGTTTTACGTCCGAAAAGACGGATAAAACCGCGCCCAAAAGCAAGGAAACGCCGCAGGCTAGAATCGTCACGCCGTTTGCGCTGACGCCTGCGTCGAAAAGTTTTTTAACAAGCGGGCGCAATAAATTTTGAAATTTCGGTTTTAGCTCGTAGATACTCATAAAACTCCTATAAATAATTTGAAAAAATTTGGAACGATTCATTCAATAAATTTTGAAAAAGATTATATTTAAATAATCCCAAAATAAATATAAATTTAAAACATTACTAAAGAAAAGGTGAGATATCTAACAATATCTTTAAAATTTAGATTAATACTTTATAAACCGTTTTATAGGTTTAAAAAATTAAAACGATTTATTGCAATTCATTTAATCGCTCCATTTTCATATATTGATAAAGCAGACTCTCTTTTAAACTTGATAAATTTATAAAATTGGGATTTAAAAATCGACCATAAACTCAACAATCGCATTTCTAATGCGCTCTTTAGGTTTTTTAATCCCGTTTCCCTTATTGCGAAATTGTATTATGCCGTTATGTCAGTTGTGTCATGAATTAAATTTAAAAATTTTTTCATTAATTTACATAACCTGTCAATATTAATGATTATACTTTCGCTTGCAATTAAGCATTTAGAGATAGATAAAATTTCATATCTATGTCTTGAGATGAAAGAGTTTAAAAACATTTAACTATATAAAATTTTCCAGGACACAAAATAGAGACAAAATTTGCCAATTAACAGATACATATAGCTTTATAGCGTGGCAAAAAAGAACTATACCGTGATATTTGCTGTCACAAAAGCACGGCAAAGATACCCAAACCTCTAAATTACCGACTACGTTTATCGGCGTTGTGGGAATTAGCTTTGCCGTTAGAGCAGAAATAGGAA
>JAJQAF010000141.1 GCA_021203945.1 Campylobacter sp. | reverse complement strand
CGATACGGTTTCGAAAACGGATTAAAACTTTACCGAAAATTAAAAGAAAAGGTAAAATTATTTTATAAATCGGCAAATATGCCTAACACGGATAAATCTCGCGACTTGGACGATTTTAAAGGCTCCGTTTTAAATATGCATCGATTTGAGAAAAAATTGCCATCGGTGAAAGCAAAATGAAATCTAAATAAACTTTGCGAGACGACAATGCTTTTTCAAATTGACATAAAATTTAAAATCCCCTGTTTTTCCTTAAATTTTCTTAAAATTTTGCTTCAAAATCTATATAAAAATTTCTTCCCAAACCCACAGCCGTGGTATCTTTTGTGCGGTTTGCATTGATGTATTGCTTGTCAAAAATATTATTTACTCCAAAGCCTATCGTAGCGCCGTTGATTAAAGAAAACGTTCCTTTGGGCAGTTTATATGAGCCGTAAAAATTTGCGATAGTGAAAGCTTTATCCACATAATAATACGTCGTGCCGCGACTAACGTAAGAGCTTGGATTTTGATACGGTTTATACCAATGACTCACGTTCGCCCCTAAATTTAAGGAACGAAACGGCGAATATTCGGCGCTTAACATCAATTTATTCGCATGAGAGTTGATATTTTCGCCCGTGCCGACATCATAAATTCTAAGTCTTTCATAGCTCGCGCCCATTTTAAAATCGTCTATTTTATAGCCGGCGCTTAATTCAATGCCGTGTCGTTTGGCTTTATCCACGTTTTTGTATTGTCCGTAATAATCGGGCGAAAAATATATGCCCGGCGGCGGAGTTTGCCCCTCTTTAATGACGCTTAGAGCTATCATATCGTCGATTGTGCCGTTAAAATAGATAAATTTCGCATCAAAGACATCATCGCCGAAAATTTCATCTTTTAAGTAGCTAAATCCAAGCTCGTATTCTTTTGCCGTCTCACTTTTTAAATCGGGGTTCGGGACAAACAAATACATAGCGTTGTTATATCCCGACGACGCGATCTCATTTGCCGCAGGGGCGCGAAAACTTTGCGAGTATCCTGCCAAAAGATTAAAGCCGTCAAACGCTTCGTAAGCGGCGGCTATATGGGGGCTAAATTTATGATCGCTAAAATCTTTTAAAACGGCGGCGCTATTTTTCATCTTACGATCATATCTATCAAACCTGCCGCCCAAAGTTAGTTCCAAGCGATCAATTTGCATTAAATTTTGAATATAAGCTCCATAAATACCGCCCTCATTCGGGAAGGTCTCATAGCCTGAAACTGATACGACTTTGTTTCTAGTGTAAATTGAATTTTGTCTTGTATTCTCATAATCCATACCGATTACTAGATTATGGCGTATAAAACCCGTGTCAAATTCACTGATGTTTTTAAGCTCCAAACCCCATTTTTTCTCTTTATATGCGGAATTTAGATCGTAATATTGCTCATACTCTTTGTAATACTTAGCCTCGCTTTTATAAAATTTAAAACTCGTATTTATCAAAGCGTTATTTTCCGGCGTAAAATTATAATCAAATACGTAATCACGCTGGCTTAAATTGCCGCCGACCGTTAAATTCTCGCTATTTGCGGTGATTGCTTGCCACAATGTATGCAGTTTCTCATCGTAATCAAACATACTCATACTAAATTTATGCTCGCCAAAATCACCGCCGATTTTAACAAAAGCGGTATCGATGTGTTCGTTGTTAAACGTTCTATCGTCCGTGTTTTGATAATGACTACCGCCGTCTGCAAGCTTTAAATTACCGTAAGTTGCACGCTTGCCGTAAATCAAAATTTCAAGCGGAATTTCATCGCCTTTGGCATAAGCTGCCGCACGGTGCGAGTGCATATTGTTACTTTCAAGACGCCTGCCGAGCATTGCGCCGAAACTCTTATCGCCGTCTAAATAATCGCTCGCGCTTTTGGTTTGCATACTTACGATTCCGCCGATCGCACCCGAACCGTGCAAAATAGAACTGGCGCCCTTTGTAACTTCGACACGTTTTAAAATATCGCTATCCGCACGAAACGATGAGATTGTGTTTGAATAAAGTCCGGCGCTTCTCTTAACTCCGTCTTGCTTGATAATCACACGATTATCGTTGCCGCTACCAAAACCGCGGATTTGAAACTGTTTGGCAATATGACGTCCCATATCGGATCCGCCGTCAACGCCCGCTACGTTTTTAATCGCGTCGATCACGTTTGTGCTTGCGCTCAAATCATCGGCGGTTAAAACGGATACGCCGCCTGCATATTTTCTTATACCCACAGGCACGATTGTGGAGGATTCGACTAGAACTTCACTCAAATATACCGAATTTACGATAGTTGTATTTGCATCGTTTGAGGAGTTTTGATCTTGTAAAATCGGGCTATTTTCGTCATTAGCCGAAATTTCACTTGCCGCCCCTACGCATAATACTAAAGAGATCAAAATCCTTAAACTGCAAAGCAAGCTCTTTTCTATCATAAAAATCCCCTAAAAATAATATTAAAAATGGCTATTGTAGTATATTTAGTTTAAGATTTATTAAATATATAAGTAAGGATAAATACAAAATAAATTTTTTATTAAGCCAAAAGCCGGTTAAAGAGCTTATGAGAATTATCATAATGTGAAAATAGAGCGATACGATAGAAATTTTAAGCATCGCCGCTCGCGACGAGCGCCCATAAAAACTCATATGAATAAAGCAAAGACGGAGCAAAAAAGTTCAAGGCTAGCGAAGATTAATATAATTTATAGAGATTTTATTTTAAAGTTTAAGCAAATTCTCTTTATTTATTCCTTTAAATTTAAATAATCTAAGGTTTTAAAACAAACGAAGCGACGTTTATTCAACCAATCCGTCGTAAGCACTATGACTGTTTTAGAGCCAAGCAAATCAAAATATCTATCATCTATTTATATTTTACTCTGTAATCTAAAAATATTTTCACGTTCAAGAGCTATTAAAA
>JAJQAF010000265.1 GCA_021203945.1 Campylobacter sp. | reverse complement strand
CGAACGTAAATTTATGAAATTTTAAAGGATAAATAATGTCAAAAGATAAAAAAAATGCGAAAAAAATGAACCTGAGTTATGAAGAGGAGCTAAGACTACTTCAGATAGAGCTTTTAAAATTTCAAAACCATGTTAAAGAAAACGGTTTAAGAGTATTGATATTGATGGAAGGACGCGACGCGGCAGGTAAAGGCGGAAGCATTAAACGCTTAACCGAGCATTTAAACCCTCGCGGATGTCGCACAGTTGCACTCGCCAAACCAAGCGACGTCGAAAAAACGCAATGGTATTTTCAACGATACGTTACGCATTTGCCGAGCGCCGGCGAGATAGTCATCTTCGATAGAAGTTGGTATAACAGAGCCGGCGTCGAACCGGTTATGGGATTTTGCTCGCAAGAGGAGCATAAGGAATTCCTACGCGAAGTGCCTAGATTTGAAGAGATGATAATCAACTCAGGTATAATTTTCTTTAAATTTTATCTATCCATTAGCAAGGACGAGCAAAAAAGACGCTTTAAAGAGCGCATGACCGACCCTCTTAAGCAGTTTAAAATTTCACCCGTCGATCAAAAAGCTCAAGAGCTTTGGGATCAATACTCAATAGCCAAATATTCAATGTTGTTAGCCACTCACAACGTCATCTCTCCATGGGTCATCGTAGCGTCGGATAATAAAAAAGAGGCGAGATTGAATATATTTAAATTTATATTAAGCAACGTGGAATATCAAAAAAAGATAACCGATCATCTAAAATATGATGAAAACGTCGTTAGAAGCGGTAACAGAGAGATCAAAATAATAGAAGAAAGTCTAAATAAAGAGAATTTGAAAGATATTATTTAAAGACTTGATACAACTTGATGGGATTTTCTCTTATAAATTTTAATTTTTGCCATTGGCAAATTTATTCTTGTAGTGTTTAACCTTGCCGTCATAAGCCTTTTAGCTATTATTATAGATATTTCAATCAAAATAGCAGTTTTATAATTTACGTATAAAAACAATCGCCGTGTCTTACTCTCTTTTTCAAGAGCTATTAAAATTCTTATTCGCTTGAATATTTTAGAAGCTTGCATATCAAGACTAAAACGCTTTAAAATTTCTATAAATTTAGCCTATTTAAATTACATACAAAATACGGCGAATAAATTTGTCTCCGTAACTAAATTTCTCACCAACTTTTCGATTTTGTAATTAAATTTAAAATTTATATTCATTTAAGCTGTTTTTTTTTTGAACTATAATGTAATTAACTTTTACAAAAAGGAGACGTCATGAAAAAATCAATTTTAATCTTCGGCACTATTTTAGCCTTTTGCATAACCGGCTGCGTTGCTCCGACATTTGCTCCAAAGCCGTTGCAAGCAAACGCTAGAGGTATCACGCTGGTCAATACCACTCCATACGGTTGTCAATCGCTAGGAGAAACCGAAGGTAGCGATAACGCGCAAGGATATATCGGGGCTAACTTAGATAGCTTAAGAATAGGCGCTTACAATGATCTAAAAAACGAAGCCGTAGCGGTAGTGGGACAAGGCAAGAGAATTACTCTTAATGTATTGACCGAAGATGCGTTTTGTCAAGGAAACGGAGGGCTTGTTAGATGTCGAAACGGGAATATCGTAAGCTATAGAGTTAGGGCGCAAATTTTTGAATGCGGTAAAAAATAAAATTTAAGGGGCTATTTACCCCTTAAATTTATTCGACTTCGGCGTCTATAACGTCATCATCTTTTTTCTTGCCGGCATCGCCTGCGGCATTGTCATCTTTTTTATACATAGCTTCCGCTAATTTATGACTAGCCGCGCTTAGAGCCTGAACCTTAGCGTCTATCTGCTCTTTACCCGCATTTTCATCTTTTAGCGTCTCTTTTAGATCGTTTAAAGCGGCTTGAATATTTGCCCTATCCTCGTCAGGAACTTTTTCGCCTAGCTCGTTCATGCTTTTTTCCGTTTGATGAACAAGCGCATCGGCTGAATTTCTAGCCTCTACGGTATCTTTACGTTTTTTATCATCCTCTTTATGAAGCTCGGCATCTTTTACCATATTGCTTATCTCGTCTTCGCTTAATCCGCTTGAGCCTGAAATCGTAATATTTTGAGCTTTTCCGGTAGCTTTATCTTTAGCCGAAACGGTCAAAATTCCGTTTGCGTCGATATCAAATTCCACCTCGATCTGAGGCACGCCGCGAGGTGCCGACGGGATACCCTCTAAATTAAACTGACCTAAAGATTTATTGTCTCTTGCAAATTCGCGCTCTCCTTGAAGAACATGTATCGTTACCGCGCTTTGATTGTCCTCGGCGGTTGAGAATACTTGATTTTTCTTAACAGGTATCGTTGTTCCTTTTTCTATAATCTTAGTCATTACGCCGCCAAGCGTTTCGATACCCAAACTAAGCGGAGTAACATCAAGCAAAAGCACGTCTTTTACGTCGCCTTTTATAACCGCGCCTTGAATAGCCGCGCCGATAGCGACGACTTCATCAGGATTTACCGATTTATTAAGCTCTTTACCGAACGCTTTTTTTACCTCTTCTTGAACAAGCGGCACGCGAGTCGAACCGCCTACCATTACAACCTCTTTAACCTCGGATTTGCTAAGTCCGGCGTCTTTGACTACTTCGTTGATTTTAGCGATAGTTTCCGCCACAAGAGCCTCTATCATGCCTTCAAATTTAGCACGAGTTAGCTTCTTAACAAGGTGTTTCGGACCTGTCGCGTCGGCTGTGATAAACGGTAAATTTATCTCGGTTTCTTGAGCTGAACTTAGCTCTTTTTTGGCATTTTCTGAGGCTTCTTTTAGGCGCTGTGAAGCCATTACGTCCTTTTTAAGGTCTATGCCGTTCTCGTTTTTAAATTCGTTTGCCAAATAGTCGATGATCAGGTTGTCGAAATCATCGCCGCCCAAAAACGCATTACCGCCCGTAGATAAAAC
>JAJQAF010000266.1 GCA_021203945.1 Campylobacter sp. | reverse complement strand
GTAATTTACGGAACTAAGCGCACTTGGCTCTCGTAGCTCTTTGTTTGAAAGCGAGCTTAGTTTAAATTTCACGTATCTGATAAGCCAAAAAAGCATAGACTTATCAAAACTACCTTTACAATCCAGTGCGTATTTCAAGGATATCCCTTTGTATATTTAAAATTTTGAAATTTATATCTCAGTTTTTCTTTCTTTGAGTTATAATAGCGATATTTAAAGGGAAAATTTTATGAAAATAGGTATATTTGATTCGGGTATCGGCGGACTAAGCGTGCTAAAAGAGGCGTTAAAAAAACTACCAAACGAGCAATTTTTATACTATGCCGATAGAAAAAACGTTCCTTACGGTCTGAAAAGTAACGATGAAATTTTATCGTTTAGCACGCATGCGGTAAAATTTTTGATAAATAACGGCGCAAAGGCTGTCGTTATAGCTTGCAATACCGCAACTAGCGTCGCTATAAACGATCTTAGGGCAAATTTCAACATTCCGATTATAGGTATGGAGCCTGCCGTAAAAAAGGCTATCGATCTGAAATTTCAAAAGGTAGATACTAAAAACGCGCTTAGGACTTTGGTCATAGCCACGCCCGTTACCGCCGGAGGCAGAAAGCTAAAGGAGCTTATAAACCGCGTAGATAACGAGCATCTCATAGATGTGATTGCCTTGCCTCGTTTGGTAGAATTCGCCGAAAATGAAAATTTTGATTCGGCGGAAGTAAAAAAATATCTAAAAGACGAAATTATGAAATTCTCACCGGATAACTACTCGTCTTTGGTGCTCGGATGCACGCATTTTAACTATTTTAAGGATAGTTTGCGAGAAATTTTACCCGCAAGCATTAGCCTATTGGACGGAAATGAAGGCACGATAAACAAGCTGCTTAGCGAGCTTGAAAGGTTAAATTTAAAAGAGACCAACAAGCAAAGTATCGAGTATTTTTATTCGGACGTTAAAGTGAAAGAGGGTAGCGAGTTAGCTAGGCTTGATCGATATTTGGCTAGGCTTGATGAAATGCTTTTGATAGAGTAAGAAATCGGCTTGCGTAAAATTTTATTATTCGCAAGCCTTGATTTTAGCTATTTAACCTCATAAAATCTTAATAAAACCTTGTCCGGAAGCCTAACGGCATAGCAAACCCGGATTGCTCTTTCCATCCATTTATATTTTGGATCGTAAGTAATTCAAGGTCAATAAGTGCAATTACGCTTAATAGAAATTTTTCATAAATATTGCCAGATTGCCATATCTCACTGATTTCCGGCATAAAACAATCCGGTCTAATGGCAAGTATGTTTTTTACATTGCTGTCTATGCGAATTTGAAGAATAGCATCAAACTTTGTTCTAATGGAGAATTTTGCTTTATCTATTATACACTCGGTCATGTTGTAATATTGTTTTTGCTAAGTTCAAAGCCGTAGAAATTATTAAGAACATTCCCTTTGCAAGAGATACAACAAGCTTATCAGAAAAGTGTATTATAGTGCGATTTCTCATTTTTTTACGGGCTTTGGATTAAACGAGCTATCTATATCTCTTGGCATATCAATTTGATTACTTCTTTTAAGATATGTTTAAACGCATCAACGATTGTTTGTGCCCGGTGAAGATATTTAGTAGAATTCTACTAGAAATCAATATCTATTTAGATATGAATTCTAGCAGATTATTTTTGGATTTACACAGTTTATTTTATGGGCTCTAGATTTATTTTTATTGAGCAGAATCAACCGATCTTTTAATAAGCCTAATAAATCATCTTACTTCATAAAATGTTAGCAATGTGCCATTTTCATTAAATGTAGCGTATCCTATAAAAATTGATTTTTCAAGCCATTTATATTTTGAGCTGTAGGTTTCAAATTTTGGTGTAGTGATAAAATATCTACCACCGTCATCTGTTTTTCTAATTATTCCGCTATTTTCTACGTAAATACTCTCGCCATCATCCAGTTTTAAAGCGTATTTGGCAACGATGTACTTTGAATCATCTTTGTTTCGTTTTTGTATATCAACACCATATGGCATAGCTTTGCCGCTGATCTCGCCTTTTACTTCAAGCTCAAACGGCACAAAAATGCGTTCATTGTCGCCAAGTACGAGTCTATCTGTGGCTTTGATCAGTATGCTAAAAACTGGCTTTAAATTCGGCAAAGAACTTGTAGGATTTGGTGTTTTGTGATTGCTACATCCACAAAGAAGGGCAACCAATAGTATAGTTGATAAAAATCTAGACATTTATTTGACCTCATAAAATCTTAATAAAACCTTGTCCGGAAGCCTAACGGCATAGCAAACCCAGATCACTCTTTCCATCCATTTATATTTTGGATCATATGTTTCAAATTTAGTCGTAGTCGCAAAATAAACGTATTTCGGATCGACTATTTTGCCTTTTGCGGCTTCTTTTGCGACCTCTTTATCCGTAATGTGTCTAATGCCGCTATTGTCAATGTAAATTTGAGCTCCGTCTTCAAGTTTGATTGCATAGCGTGCCGTAAGCTCGGTCAATCCGTCGGGACGAACGACTTGGCTATCCACGCCGTAAGGAAGTACTTCGCCTTTAAGCTTTCCGCTGACTTTCCCGCCTTTGATATAGATAAGCCGTCTTAAACCATGCTCGTCGTCTTTTCCGACGGCTAGCGGTTTATCAACCTCTATATCTATCATAAAACCGAATTCAAGCTTTGGTTCTTTAATGTCTTTTGCTGAAATTTCAGCAGCGTTTAGTCCTAAAAACCCAAATACAAATAACACAATGATAGCTAAAGAAATTTTTCTAAACATATTGTCTCCTTGTAAAAAATGAATGACATAATTATATTACATAAAACTTAAAACTATAATATTCCACTCAATTCAACATAATCGAATTTTTTCTTAATAAATTTTAATCTTAACAAAAATTTAAAAACTTTTATTATAATACTTTCTTA
>JAJQAF010000289.1 GCA_021203945.1 Campylobacter sp. | reverse complement strand
TGCCTATACTTTGCGCAGAATTTTATATATTAACCGGGTGAATTTATGAGAGATATTGTAAAACGAGACGGAACTAGGCAGGAATTTGTAGCATACAAGATAGTAGATGCTATCAAAAAGGCGTTTGAAAGCGAAAATACGCCATATGACGAGAAGGTTTTTACAAACGTCGTTCAGGATATATTCCAAAAATCAGGCGCCATAACCGTTGAAGATATTCAAGACGCGATAGAAAAAGAGCTGTTTAACGGCGGCTATTTTGCGATATTAAAGAGCTTCATGCTTTATCGCCACACCCATAAGCTGCAACGCGAACAAATTTTAGGACTCAACGACGATACCACTTATATAAACTCGACCCAAACGATAAACGAATATATAAACGGCACCGATTGGCGCATAGCCGCAAACTCAAATACGAGTTATTCAAACGCGGGTTTAATCAACAATACCGCGGGAAAGGTCATCGCAAACTATTGGCTTGACGCAGTTTATAGCAAAGAAGAAGGTATCGCGCACAGAAACGGCGATTATCACATTCACGATCTTGACTGCCTTACCGGATATTGTGCCGGCTGGTCGCTCAGAGCGCTTTTGAACGAAGGCTTTAACGGCGTTCGAGGTCGTGTGGAGAGCCGCGCTCCAAAGCATTTTCGTGAAGCGCTTTCTCAAATGGCGAATTTTTTAGGAATTTTACAAAGCGAATGGGCGGGCGCGCAGGCATTTTCGAGCTTTGATACGTATTTGGCTCCTTATGTTTTTAAAGATAATTTAAGTGATATTGAAATAAAAAAGGCGATTACCAGCTTTGTGTTTAATCTCAACGTTCCGGCGCGTTGGGGTCAAAGTCCGTTTACCAACGTAACGATCGACATCACGTGCCCGGTTGATTTAAAAGATCAAATTCCAACCTCAAACGATATACATCTATTTTCAAATTTTAACGACGAAGACGCGCTTGCTCGCGCCAAACAGCGAGGTTGCGAAAAGTTAATCGACATGACTTATAAGGATTTCGAGCCCGAGATGGCACGCATTGATAAGGCGTTTTATGAAATTTTAACCGCAGGCGACAAATGTTCTCAACCGTTTACCTTCCCGATACCTACCGTAAATATTACGGAGGACTTTGACTGGGATAGCGAAGTGGCCGAAGTTCTTTTTGAAAATACCGCGAAAATGGGCTCAAGCTATTTTCAAAATTTTATCGGCTCGCAATACACCACGGATGATAACGGTAATCGAATTGCAAACGATTCCGCTTATAAACCCGGTCACGTTCGTTCAATGTGTTGCAGGCTTCAGCTTGATTTAAGAGAACTTCTCAAGCGCGGGGGCGGACTTTTTGGAAGTGCCGAGATGACCGGCAGTATCGGTGTAGTTACTATAAATTTAGCTCGCCTAGGCTACAACTACAAAGGTGATAGAAAAGGGCTTTATGCGCGACTTGAATACCTTTTGGAGCTTGCTAAATCAACGCTGGAAAAGAAACGAAAATTTATCCAAGAGATGTATGATCGCGGTCTTTATCCATATACGGCGCGTTATTTGAAACACTTCAACAACCACTTTAGCACGATCGGTATAAACGGCATGAATGAGCTTTTACGAAATTTCACCGACGATAAAGAGAACGTTTCTACGGAATTCGGACGTAAATTTGCGCTTGAGACGGTAAATTTCTTACGTGATAAGATAAGAAGCTTTCAAGAGCTTACGGGCAACCTTTACAATCTTGAAGCTACGCCCGCCGAAGGCACGACGTATCGCTTTGCAAAAGAGGATAAAAAGCGCTATCCGGACATTATACAAGCCGGTATGGACGATAATATATACTACACAAACTCAACTCAACTGCCCGCAAATTTCACTGACGACGCATTTGAGGCGCTTGATTTGCAAGACGAACTTCAAAGCGCATATACGGGCGGAACGGTCTTTCACCTATATATGAAAGAGCGCATAAGCTCGTCAAAAGCTTGTAAGGAGCTGGTAAAAAATATCATAACAAACTACAAGTTGCCTTACATCACGATAACGCCCGTATTTAGCGTATGCGCAAAGCACGGATATATCGCGGGCGAGCATGAATTTTGCCCGATATGCGATGCCGAGCTTATTGAAAACGAAAAACAAAAAAATTAATTTCAAAGGAGAAGCCATGAGCGAAAAAGAAATTTTAACCAAACTAGCGGACAAAAGAACGAAATGCGTAGTATATACGCGCGTTATGGGTTATCATCGCCCCGTCGAGAGCTTTAATCTCGGTAAAAAAGGCGAACATAAAGAGCGTATAAAATTTGACGAGCACGCCGGTTCTTGCCAAAAAAGCGCATAAATCTACAAATTTAAGAGGCATAAATCGCTTGCCTCTTCTCCTTTTCCAGGAAAATTTTGCAATACCCTATCTTTAGCATAACTCCGTTTACTACTTTGGACTATCCCGATAAAGTCGCCGCTATAGCGTGGTTTGCAGGCTGTAATATGCGCTGTGCATACTGCTACAACATAGACGTTGTGCTTGGCAAGGGCAAGATTAGCGAGGAGGAATTTTGCGCGTTTTTAGATAAACGAACGGGCAAGCTAAACGGCATAGTCTTTAGCGGCGGAGAATGCACGATAAATCCTTCGTTTTTAAAGCTGGCTCGCGAGGTCAAATCAAGAAAATTTAGTCTAAAAGTCGATACGAACGGCTCGAATTTAGACGTTTTAAAAGCCGCGATAGACGAAAATTTAATCGATTATATCGCGCTTGATTTTAAAGCCGTAAAGGAGAAATTTCAAAGCGTTACGGGCTTTAAGTTATATGAAAATTTTATGGCTACGCTTGAATTTTTGCTTGGCATAAATTTTAACTTTGAAGTGCGAACGACGCTTCATTTTGATCTGCTAAACGAGACCGACGTATCAAAAATGGCTAAAATTTTATATGAAAATGGAGATAAAAAAGTGTAT
>JAJQAF010000143.1 GCA_021203945.1 Campylobacter sp. | reverse complement strand
ATATATATTTTTTAAAACTCGCAAATTTAGCATATTTGGCGTCTTTTTGGCTCAAATTTAATCCGCCTGCACTCTTGTAATTTAATGATTGCGTTTATTAAATTATTTTTTCGAGCCGCCGTTATAAATATTAAATTTAAACGGCTAAATTCGATACTTTACTAGAAGCTTAAATAAATTATTAATTTAAAGAACAATTTTAGGTTATTTTTAAGCTCCAACTAAGCTTTGAGCGTTAAATTTAAACTCTCAAAGCAAAACGTATCGGTTTATATTCCCCTACTCACTCTTTTTTGCATTATGCTGTAAATACTTAGTTACTAAATTTAAGTCGTTTTCTTCGAGTGCTACGTAGTTTGCCTCAACCATTCCTTGCAAATTTGCAGGCCATTGATTTGCGGTAAAGCTGTCGGGCTCATGCAATCTATGGCATGCCGAACAAGTCTCTTCATAAACCTGTTTTGCTTTCGAATAAAGTGCGTTTGCATCGCTTGTTACGGCTTTGCTATCTACTTCATAAATGCCCTCCGCCTCATACCAAATTTCGCCGTAATCATCTTCAAGCTTTTTGCCTTTTTTAAAATTCGCTTCGCTTTCAGTGTCGAAAACGGCGTAAATTTCAGCTTCTTTCATGTTTTTTTGAATTTGAAGAGGGTAATTTTCGCTTACGACGCCTTTTACATAAATCCGAGCGGGAGCGGCGTTTTTAGAGACGATTTCAATAGGCGTTAAAACCTCAATTTTTCCGATAGCTTTGCCGTCTTGTAAGATTTGCGTAGTTTGAGAGATAAACTCTCCGCCACAGGCTAATCCGACATAACAGCAGATTATAACGGGTAAAAATCTAATTTTCATAAATATTTCCTTAAAAAATAAATTATATAATTTTATAAATATTTTGCTTAATATTATATTGATATATTTTATCAAAGTTTAAAGTAATGATTATGTTTTTACGGTATTTATTCTATGAGATTATCGGTCGCAAAAGCCGCAAACAAGCTTATCTAATGCGTTAAATTTAAGATGAATGCAAAAATACGACAGCCTAATTATCAAAGCCGTTGCGTAACGGCATTCATCTTATTTCATAATAATGTGCAGACATTCGAAGTTGGCAAGCTAAAAAAGCAGAGATCAAAATTTACTGAGCTTTCGCGATCTCTTTGCCGCTCATATCGATAAGCACGCGCCTGCCGTCGATCGAAACCGGTGCTACGCCGTATTCGTCAAATGTGATCTCATCATCAAATTTAGGCTCGATAACTTCCTTGCCCGATTTATCGATAAGTCCGAATTTGACGCCGTTTTTGGTCTCAAGCCGCACGGACGCCCACATATTTTTATTACGCGTAAAATTGCCTATATCGCTATATTTCGGCTTGGCTATGCTTTTACCTTTAGCGTCAAAAAGTCCGAATTTGCCGTCGATTTTAGCAAAGATTTTATTTTCGTCGACATTCGACGAGCGGATATCTTGATATTTTAGCGGCAAAATTTCAGCCCCTTTGCGATCAAAAAGCCCGTATTTGTCATCCTTCTTGGCAAGCACTAAATTTGCGTCAAGTTTAAAAAGCCCATAAAATTTAGTATCTAAAAGTATTTTACCGTTTTTATCTATCATGCCCCATTTTTCTACACCATTAACGTCTTTTTCCACGAAAGCCGCACCGTTTTCAAAATCGCTAACTCTATCAAACAAAAATGCGACCACAATTCTGCCGCTTTTATCAATGAAGCCCCATTTTCCGTTTTCTCTTGCGCTTTTTTCATTTACCGCAGCAAGTCCGTCAGAAAACTCGCGAGCCGCGCCGAATTCCTTATCTATCGCCTTTTTGCCGCTAGCATCCACAAAGATAAACTTGCCCCCATCCATCACGGGAGATAGATCGCTCGCAAAGCAACCGATCGCTAAAAGCAACACCGCAGCCGCGCTTAGCGGTTTAGATACGATTTTTTTCATATCGCGTCCTTTCAAATTTAATGTTGTGTATTTTAGCATTTTTAATTTAAAATTTTAAAAAAAGTTAAATTCGGGCGGTTAGATCAAATTTCAACGCCCCTAATATGCGCGCCTATATGAAAAGCAAATTATTTTTTTATAAATTTGCCCGCCATTGATTTATATATCTGCGCTTCGTCTCGTAACAGATCGTATCTCCCGTTAAGAAAATTTACGTATGCGTCTATTTCGTTGTTACTGGCTTCTAAATAATCTTTTAGCTCCGATTTACCGTGTTGATATTTTAGTCTATAAATTTCACTGATATTTGAGTAATTTTGCACCTGTTTTTCGTAATTATCCAAAAGAATTTCATCTTTTTGCAACGCTTGATAATACGTGTCTATTTCGTTTAGCGCCTCGTTTAATACGCCTAAATAATTTAGTTTTGCCTGCTCAAAGCTAGCTTCCGAGACCTTAAGATTGTATTTTAGCTTAGAGTAATTTAAAAAAGGCAGGTTTAACGCTATATTTCCGCTTAGAAATTTTAAAGAAGTCGCCCCGTCGATTTGCTCCGAGCTTCCTTTTAAACTAGCTCCTATCGTAATAGTCGGATAAAACTCCTTTTGGGCGGCTTTTACATTTAATAGCCCCTCCTCTATCCTTGCTATCGCGGCTTGTAAATCCGGTCTATTTGCCACGGCGTAGATAGGTACGTTTAGATCAACACCTAAATTTTTTACGTCACTCAACAGAAAACCGTCGAAATTTAGCTCGAACTCCGGTCTTACGTTGAGTAAAATTCTAAGCGTTTTTTTTGCTTCGATTAAATTTTTATTCGCGCTTTCTATTTTGGTTTTGAGATTTAAAACGGAACTTCGTATCTGAGAAATCGAAAGCTCCTCCTCTTTTCCAAGCTCGACTTTATAGCCGATTATAGATTCGAGTTCGTTATAGTTTTTTAAAGAAAGCTCGTAAAATTTTATACTTTCGTTTAGATACAAAATATTATAATAAGCATCCAC
>JAJQAF010000055.1 GCA_021203945.1 Campylobacter sp. | reverse complement strand
AAAGGCCAAAAGGTTTTTCTTTTATCGGGCATTTATCGCCTTGATTTATCTATAGACGAAAATTAAAAACGCTATCAGCAAAGAGCCGTAAATCAGCACTCTTAAAAAATTTAACGTATTTTTGTTCGCGTTTCCTATACCGTTTATTAGCGTTATGTCGGAATTTTGAGCTATTTGCTCGGCTATATCGGCATATCCGTTTAAAACCGCGGCGTTATAGACGTCCGCGCCGTTTTTTGAAACCAATATCGGCAGTATGGTGCCGCGCTCGGGATGCGGGCTTAAAACTTGCTCCTTATCAAAGAGTTTTAACGTGCCTTCGTCGGCAAAAATTTCTATCTTTTTTATATCTTTTACTATTATCAAAAATGCGTAAGGGGCTTTAAAATTTAGGCTGTTAAACTGCTTTTCAAGGCTATTTTCGCCTATATTTTCATAAATTCCTACGCTCAAGGTAACGCCGCTTTTCTCGTAAAGTTCGTCGCCTATACTTTGTAACTTTCGGGATACCTTATCGCTTAAAATTTTATCGTCGTTTATTACGAAATTTTGCGCGTAAAGCAAATTCACGCAAAAAATTATCGTCAAAAAAAACCTAAATTTTAACCTTTTCGACAAAATTTTATCCGACGAAAAGATGATTGGGCGTGAGAACAGACCACGCGCAAATTACGGCAGATACGATAATAAGTAAGATAATGACTTTTTCTAAAACGCTAATCATGACTACTCCTTTATCTTTACGTGAGCTGCGTTTTGCGTGCTTTTCATTTGGATACCGCTTGGATTATCAAGCGAATAAGGTTTCGTCGCCACATCTTTTTGGGCCAAAATTCCAAAATACGTCAAAACCGCTAAAATCCCCAGCAAAAGCACCGTCGCGATAATCATACCGCTCGCGCCGTTTAACGCAAAAACGTTTCTATTCGTATTTTCCATCACTCACCCCTTGAAAGCGACAAGATATATTCGCCGACGGCTTTTTGTTGGATCAAATTTAATCTGCCGTCGCTAAATTTCGGCATCGTTCCGATATCGCCTTTTTTGCCGCGCGCTAAAACGTCGATGATAAAGTCGGACGTGCCGTATTTGCTAAGATCCGGGCTCATACCGTCCATTCCTTTACCGTCCTCGCCGTGACACGCCGCGCAAGCCGCAAACATATCTTTGCCCGTTTGAACTAAATTTTCATCGGTCGTATTTTTAAGACCGCTTATATCTTTTGCTACGTAAGCGGCTACGGCTTTTGCACTCTCTTCATCGACCATACCGCCCGGCATTTCACCCATAGGATATTCAAGCCCTTTTGAACCGTTCATGATTACGTCGAAAATAGCTTTTTGGCTTCCCCATATCTGCAAATTCGCCGCTTTGCCGTTTATGCCGTCCGCCGTTATGCCGTGACACGCCGCACATTGCACGAGATAAATACTTTCGCCCATCGCGTGTAGAGTTTTTGCATCGGGATTTGCATACTCTTTTTCAAATTTTGCGTTTAGGGCTTTGACTTCGTCGTTATATTCGCCTATTTGAGAGTAAGAATTTAAAGGATATCCGACCAGATAATACCATATCGCCCAAACGAGCGTTAGCACGAACATAATCGCCCAACCGGACGGAATTTCGTTTTTATATTCCCCTATGCCGTCCCAGCTGAATTCGCTAAGCGGCGCCGTTTCGTCCTTTTTAACTTTCATTTGATTTACATATTTACTCGCTATCGCTACCGTAAGCACGATAATCGCAAGCGCACCTACTAAAGATAGTAAATTTATATTATCTTGTAAATTAAACCACTGCATTATAGATCCTTTCGCTCGGCGTTACGCTCTAAAATTTCATCGTCGAATTCATCGTTTAGAGCTAAATTCGAATATTTTTCATAGTCTCGCTTACCGTCGCGTTCGGATTTGTAAAGATGATAAAAATATCCGTATAAAACAAATACTAAAAATATAGTGAATATGAAATATCCATAAGCTTGAAATTCTCTGACGCTATCCATCAAACGCCCCTATTTTAGACTATTTAAATAGGCTATGATAGCCACTATTTGGCGTATCTCACCTTTTTCGTAGGCTTTTTTTATCTTTTCGTCTTTCATTTGTTCGACTATCGTTCTTGCTTCTTCTTTGACGATTTCGCTCGTTTGTTCCCATGTGCCAAGCGTCGGCATATCCTCGGTATCGTAAGGCGCGCCGAAAACTTTTTTGACGGTCAGAGCTTCCGCATAGGCGGTTTGAATATCCGCGTTTTTAACAAACATATGCAAATAAGACGGCATTATAGAGCCCGGAACAACAGACGTCGGCTTTTTCATGTGGTTTTCGTGCCAATCCGTCGTGCGGTAGTTTCCGACGCGTTTTAAATCCGGTCCCGTTCTTTTAGAGCCCCAAAGATGAGGTCGATCATATGCGTATTCGCCGCTTAGCGAATACATTCCGTATCTATCGGTTTCGCTTTTAAACGGACGTATCATTTGAGAGTGGCAAGTGTTACAGCCGTCTTGCATATAGATATTTTTACCGGCAAGCTGTAAAACGCTATAAGGTTTTGTGCCCTCAAGCGGTCTGGCGCGATTTGCGAAATCTGGTAAAATTTCGATTACCCCTGCGTATGCTATTACGATAAATACGCCTACGGCAAAGAAGAACGGATTTTTTTCCAACCAAGCAAACATCACATCACCTCCGCATTTACGCGTCCGCCCATAGGCGAAGCGCTTTTAGGCTCAGCGCCGATTTGAGGCGCCGACATTGATTTATAGACATTATAAACGAACATAAAAAACCCTATAAGATAAAGCAAACCGCCTACGGCTCTGATCCAATAATAAGGAATGAGAACCACTACCGTATCGATAAAAGAATAAAGCAAACTACCGTAACTATCTGTTGCGCGCCACATCATACCTTGAGTGATACCCGCTATCCACATTGAAGCGAAATACAGCACTATACCTGTTGTT
>JAJQAF010000052.1 GCA_021203945.1 Campylobacter sp. | reverse complement strand
CCGTATCTGTATAATTTATTTTGATTTATTTAATAAAAATTCCGTTATTTTTAAACTAACTGCGTCCAAAGCGCCAACGAAATTTTTATTAAATTGCGAGCGATTAAAGGTGCGTTGGCGTTTGGCAAGCTGTGCCGTGTGCGTTGATATTAGCTCTTCTAGTTCGGCGTGCGCGAGCTTGCCTTGTAAAAATTCTCCGCACTCTTTTAGTCCGATCGATTTTAGCGCTTTCGTGTCGTATCCGTAGGCGTTAAATAAAAATTTCGCCTCGTCGATCAACCCTGCCGCAAACATCGCTTTCGTGCGCTCTTTTATACGGGCTCTTATAGCATCCGTATCCCATAAAATTTCAAAAATTTCAAGCTCTTTTACGATGGGCTCGCTTGTGTTTTCGGATAGCCATTCGCTAGGGATTTGAGCGCTAAATTTATAAATTTGATACCATTTTTCAAGACGATAACTATCGTTCGGGCTAAATTTTGCCGCAAATTGAGGATCTTTTTGCACGGCAAGCGCGTAAATTTCATCGTTTGGAGGAGTTTCACACTTCGGTATATCAGGACTCAGCCCGCTAAGCATAGCTTTTAGATAAAACCCGCTACCGCCGGTTATTATAAGCGGACGATTCGCGTTTTCGGCGTATTTTTTGGCTTTTTCGTAAATTTTAAAAAACATACCGACGCTAAAATTTTCATTTGGGAAAATTTCGTCTATCCCGAAATGCTTTACGCTTTGTAGCTCCGTCGGACTCGGCTTTGCGCTTGCGATGTCGATTTGTTTATATAACGCTAACGAATCAAGGCTTAAAATAATGCCTTGAAATTCTCGCGCGACTTGCAACGCTAAAGCGCTTTTACCGCTAGCTGTTGTGCCGATGATAGCAAATTCGCAAAACAAATTTTAGCCTTGATAAAATCCACTAAAAAGCAGCAGTTCATCAATATCTACGTCGGCTTTGTCTTGCGTTATCAAGCGTGCGATTAAGTCGGCGCAAAACGGCGCAAAGCTAAGCCCTAGCCGACCGTGAGCCATATTAAAGACTAAATTTTTATAAGCCTCGTCGCGTCCCAGTAGCGGCATATCGTTTGGCGTAATCGCTATGAAATTCGCCTTATATCGCGGATCTTTTAGCTCGTAAATAGCACCGAACGGCTTTAACGCGTTTAAAAACTCGTTTATTTTATCCATTCTAACAAGAGTATCGATATTGCCTATTTGCAAACCGGATATGATCTTGACGCCGTCGTTTTTAGGCATAATTTTGGCAAAAAGATCGTTTAAAACGATCGGACGCGACGGGATTTCATCCTTATCTAATTTTATATCGACGCTATAAAATTTAGCGGGGATTAGATTGAGCTTTGTGCCGATTTTGCTTGCCGGTTGCGTATTTATACCCGTAGATAACACGAACGTATCGCCTTCGTAAGAGCCTTCTTTGCCGACCGCTTTAGCGATGTTTGCCCCGCTAAATTCCCAAGAAACGATTTCGTCTTTTACTATCGTCGCACCTAAAATTTCAAGCTCCGTTTTTAGCGCGTTTGCTAAATTTTGCACGTCTATTGAGCATTTTGTTTTAAATTTATGACGCCTTTTATATTTTGATTTAAAAATCCAAGCTCGTCTTTAACGCTTTGAATGTCCAAAATTTCTTGTGTTTCCTCGCCGATTTTGATGCCGTTTAAGCGTTTTTTAAAGCTGTTTTCATCGGTAAAGACTAGAAATTGACCGTTTTTTTTGAAATTTATTTGCGGGTATTTTTCGTTCAATTTGCCATAAATTTCATAGCTTTTGTCGCCGAATTTTTCAAATAAAATTTGTGATTTTTTGACGCGTTCTTTGTTTGCGCTAAGAGCGAATTTAGCTATCCAGTCGCGAAAATTTTCGTTTAAAGTAGGGTTGATGTTTAACTCGCTTTGTTTTGCGAATATCCTTTTAAACGAGCTTAAGATTACGCCCTCATGAGCCAAAGGAAGCGTTTTAAAAGCGCTTAAAATTCCGCTTACGTCGTAATCCGCGTCCGGTCCCACGACTAATACGTCTTTACCGCACTTTGCTAACTCGTAAGCGCTCATTAACCCGCTAATACCCGCTCCTATAACAACCACCCTGCTCATATTCGACCCTTTTTCTTTGAAATTGTCCGATTATAACAATATTTAAAGCAAAACAGGGTAAAATCTTTAGATTTGAAACGGAAAAATATGGAAAATTTTACAAAAAAATTAAAAGACATCGGCGAGCTTATCGTCTTTAAACACTCGGTTTTTGCGCTCCCTTTTATGTTTGCGGCGATGATAGTCGCGAGCAAGCAGACAAACGACTCGGCTTGGTTCGGCTTTAAACTGCTTATTTTAGGGGCTTTGTGTGCGGTATCGGCAAGAAGTTTCGCTATGGCGTTTAACAGGTATAAAGACGAGGACATCGATAAACTAAACCCGCGAACGGCAAATCGTCCGAGCGTAGACGGTCGTATCGGCAAAGATAATATGAAAATTTTTATCGTTGCAAATGCCGTTATATTCATATTTTGCGCATATTTGATAAATTCTCTCGCGTTTTGGCTTAGTTTCCCTATTTTGGTGATTTTAGGCGGATATTCGATATTTAAACGTTTTAGCGAGCTGGCGCACCTTGTTTTAGGGCTTAGTTTGGGACTGGCGCCTATCGCGGGCGCGGTAGCCGTAACGGCTCAAATCCCGCTTTGGAGCGTTTTACTTTGCCTTGGCGTAATGTTTTGGGTAGGCGGATTTGACCTGCTTTATTCGCTTCAGGATATAAAATTCGATACCGAACACGGACTTTTTAGTATTCCCTCTATTTACGGAGATAAGGCTACGCTTTTTATCTCGGCTATTTTTCACGCGTTAGCCGTGGTATTTTGGCTACTTTTTGCTTGGGCTGCGAGCTTGGGCGGCTTTGCCTTTTTTGGAATTTTACTAAGCGGGGCGATTTTATTTCAAGAACATAGG
>JAJQAF010000208.1 GCA_021203945.1 Campylobacter sp. | reverse complement strand
GAGTATTTTTGATATAGCCAAACAAGATGGCGCAGATGACGAAAAGATAGACCTAAGTGAAGCAATATTCGGCTACGTAAAAGGAAATAATGCTTTAAAAGGGAGAGTATATTTTTCGCATTTTAAGGCAGATGTAAAAAATATCAAAATAGAGCCAAAAGAAGGTGTCTTTGGAACGCCGAACGAGAGTTATTATCCAAACTATATAGAACAAATTGGAAATAATGGTTTAGTAAGCAAATATTATAAAACCTTAATGAATAAAGATGCTAAAATAAGAGGGTTTAAGCGCTATCCGCTTCATCAAGAAATTGCAAAGCTCAATAAAGGAAACGGCAACGAAAATGTAAAAACTAAATTTATGCCGTTACCTACAGAGGTTAAATTTAAAGGTAAAATCGTATTGCATAATATGAACAGCATCGAAATAGGTGCTTTGCTTAGTGCCATCACATTTCACGGACAAGGCGATAAATTTTTTCATAATATAGGCTTTGCGAAACCTTATGGTTACGGAACTATATCTATAAATATAAAAAATATTCATGGGTTAAACAATCAAATTATAGAATATCTGCAAGCTTTTGAAAATGAGATGAATAACTTTCAGTCAAATTGGCTTGAAAGCAACCGCTTAAGGGAGCTTTTCTTAATGGCTGACAGCAGTATAAATGCCGACGATAAATTAATATATCAAGTATTGGATAGCGATAAGGAAATTAACGACTTTACGAACGCAAAGAAATCAAAGCAATACTTAATGCCGTATTCTAAGCTGATTAAGGCAAACAAAGAGGACAAGAAAACGAATGATAAGCATAGCAATCAGCCACATAAAAATAAACAAGGCAGTAGTAAGTCACAAGAAAAACAACCTTTTAACAGCTTGTCTATAGATTTATTTAATAATTTATCAAATAAAGATAAAACATGAATCAATATCAAATCAATAAAATCATAAGAGCGTTTTTTGGTAGTAGCACGATGAGTTCTAAGGGTCTTATTGTGATCGCGATGATAGTTGTGTCTTTTGCATGGTTTCCCGACGGATTATCCGCATTGCTTGAAAAGATATTTAGTGGAAAATTTTTTGAGTGGGATCTTGAAGACGGGACTATGTTTGTTCAAATTTTCGGCTCAATATTGATGATATATTTAGTCGTTAAGCTGATACGAAAAAGCGTTTCAAGCGTAGAAATAAAAATCAATGAAGGCCCTAAAAAAGCCGAAGCTTTGGTTTTGTTTTTGAGTAACAATAAAAAACTTGATGAATTAAAGAGCATAAATTCATTTGAAGATTTTGAAAAAGAACCATATAAAGATAACTCATACAAAATGCCTATGATAGCGATTGATTATCATAAAAATACATTAAAATATATAAATGTCTTTTATTCTGAAAAGTCAGATCCGCAAAAGGATAATTTCGCCGAAACTGTGGAAAATATCTTTGGAGAAAGCATAAAAGATATGATTAAATTTAAAGAGATTGGTGACTTTGAAGATGCAAAGATAGTCTATGACGGACTTGATGAAATTCTTAAAGAGTTAAAAAAATTAGGTATAAAAGAAGATGATGTGGTATTTGACGTTACGGGTGGGCAAAAAGTCGTCGCGATAGCAGGTGCGCTTTTTGCAATACCTGATAATAGGCACTTGCAATACGTTTCTACGACGGATCATAAGCTAAGGCACTATGATCTAACCTATGCTCCCGAGGATGAAAAATGAAAATAATAACATTTTTAGGAACGATTGGTGGCAACAAAAGCGCAAAATATAAATTTGATGAAAATTTATCTAAATTTTATACCCTTAAAAGCGAAAATTACTCAAATATGTTTCCGCTTTTGGTGGATAATTTTACCAGCCAAGACAATGAGATCATACCTATTTTTACGAAAAACTCAAAAAATGCGCAAGAAGATGTGCTTAAAGGGAAATTTGGTGGTGATTTTGCGTTTAAATTTGACGATAAAAATTGCATTGAACAAGAAAATAACTTTTATGAAATTTTACGCATTATAAACAGCGCTATAGGCGACGATAACGGCGAATATATTATAGACTTGACGCATGGTTTTAGGCACATTCCTATTTTGGCGACCATCTCTATAATTGCTAAAAACCTAAGTAAAAATACAAATATCAAGCATATATTTTTTGCAAAAGAGGTCAATCAATATACAGAATATGAAATCATTGATCTAAAAGAGTATTTGGAGCTTGCGAATATGTCTTATATGCTGGAAATGTTTAATCAAAACTATACCGTGTCAAATATAAAATTTAACTCCGAGCAATTTCAAGAGCTTGCCGACGAGCTTAGAATTTTTTCAAACCATATATTATCAAATTCACTAAAAGCACTTGACGCATATTTTGATAAAATTTTAGACAACATAAATAATATCCGCAAAAATGATCAAATTCTAACCTTTGAAACTAGCCTTGACGATATCGAAGCACACATAAAAAAGCTACAAAATATAAGCAAGATGCAAATGCATGTAAAATTATATGAAATGGCGAAGATTTTATCTAAAAAGGGCTATTTGCTAAATTCCATTACCCTGCTTTTTGAAGCGGTTGGATATCGCTGTGTAGAGATGTTAAAAACACTAGACCCCAAATTTGCTAGTGTGATAACAAATTTTGAAAACGACATAAAAGACGGATATGAAAGAACATATGAACTAATTCATCCGGCAAGAACTATCGTAAAAAGATTTTATAACAAAAAGCCTCTTAGAGAGCTAAGTTGTTTAACGACAGATTCAAACGAAATATTGCAGCTTCATAATATAATTATGCAACAAATAAAGCACAAATTTCCAAATATACAAGCTATCAGTAATTTTATAAAAGAGATTGAAAATTTAAGAAACAATCTCGCACACGCAAACGGCGATGATAAGATAGAAAACTCAAAATCAAAATTATATGATCTACAAAACAGATACGATCAATTA
>JAJQAF010000147.1 GCA_021203945.1 Campylobacter sp. | reverse complement strand
CAACTGCGCCGATATTAGAGCTAAGATGACCGCCGTTTTTACTAACTGTGGTTAAAATTTTATCCCTAAGTTTGTGGCAAAGCTCGTCTAATTCGTTTAAATCTAAATTTTTAATATCAAAAACGCTCATTGCTCACCAACTAAAGCCTTAAGTTTATCAAGTCTGGTTTCTATCGTAGCATCAACGTTTCCGGCTTCGCTTATTATGATTACGCCGCCTTTGCTTATGGCGTCATCGGCATCAACCTTAATGTGTTCGTTTTTGGAAAATCCTGCGGCAAGATATTCATAATCGCTCGGATTGACCTTGATCTGAATATTTTTCAAATCCCCTAAATCTCGCACGAGTGCGCTTGCAATACCATGAGCTATCACGCTTGAGTTTGCCGAAATTTCTTTTGAAACGATCTCTTTTGCGATACTGATTGCGGCTTGACCTAGCTCATCCTCGCTTTTTTGTAAAAATTTTTCAAATTCATCGTATTTATCGGCAAGCTTTTGAACCGAAGACGTAAAGCGAGCCTCAAGCTCTTTTATTTGAGCTTCGTAGGTAGCGTCGGCTATAGCTAGCCCTTCTTTTTTACCGTCCTCTTTTGCGCGAGCGATTTCGGCGTCCAAACGCTTATTAAACTCTCCTTCTTGGCTTTCGATTTGCATTTGCAGCTTGATAATATTGCCGCTTAGCTCGTCCGTTTTTTTAAGCAATTCTTCTACAAAGCCGGAATCAAAGCCTCCTTGATTTTGATGACCGGGTTGAAAATTTTGCATTTTAGATTGCGAATTTTGTGAAATTTTAGGCTCTAAATTTACGTTTTCTTGCTCTATTTGTTCATCATTTCCGAATTCGGGCATATTAATATGCTCCTCAACTCTTTGCTCGCTTCCAAGCACCTTAAATCTATAGTTTTCTATAAAATGGCTTGACGAATTTTCGCCGTTTATCACGCTACTTTTCATTCTATCATCTCGTCTGCTTCACCGACTTGGAATACGCCCTGATCGGCTAGAGTTTGGACTACTTCGACTATGCGACGCTGCGCCTCTTCAACATCTTTTACGCGCACCGCGCCGAGATATTGCATCTCCTCTTTAAAGGCTTCCGCCGCACGCTGAGACATATTTCCTAAAAATTTATCTTTTATAATGTCGCTTGAGCCCTTAAATGCAACCATAAGATCCTTTTTATCGACATTTTTGAGAATTTCTCTAATGGCGGTCGCATTGAGATTACTAATGTCTTCAAAGGTAAACATAAGTTCTTTAATAGTAGTGGCAAGTTTATCGTCGGCGGCTTCAATACGCTCGATAGTCGTTTTGCTGGCTTTTTGACCAAGTCTGTTAAGCACTTCGGCAACCGCTCTCGGACCGCCCACTTCAACCTTATAGGAGGTAAGACTTTCAAGCTTGCCCTCTAACACGGTAGAAACGCGCTTTATGACCGACGGACTAATATCGCCTAAATTAGCCATTCTAATAATTACCTCTCCTCTAAGTTCGTCCGAAAAAAATCCGAGCGTCTCCGCCGCACTCGTAGCGTCCATGTGAGCTAATATAAGCGCGATAGTTTGGGGATGTTCTTTGATAATAAAGTCGGCGAGCTGCTGAGGCTTTATCTTACCTAAATAGCCGAAACTCTTGGTATTTTCCATACTTTTGGCAAGTTTATCTAAAATTTTCTGCGCCGCTTCGGGTCCAAAGGTGCGGTAAAGTATCTCTTTTGCATACTCCAAACCGCCGCTTCTCATATATTGGTTTGATTGCATCAAAGCGTAAAATTCTTCCAAAACGGCGGCGGCTACTTGTTTGTCTATATTTCTAGCCGTTGCGATATAGCCTGAAATTTCAGTGATAACATCAACGTCCATATGCGAAAAAATAAGGCTCGTAGCCTCTTCGCCCAGCTGTATAAGCAAAATGGCTATCTTTTCGGGCATCGAAAGGTCGTCGTATATGACTTTTTGTTGGTCGGTCAATTTTATAGACATTAAATTTCCTTACGCATATTAAAATCGCTATCGTTTTTAACCATCTCTTGAAGTAAGTTCGCGATCTCTTCGTTGCGCTCAAGTATGACGGTTTTCATCTTTTCAAGCAATACGTCGTATTTTAACTCGTCCTCGTTAAAATCGCCGCTAAGACCGAGTTGCTCCTCGACTTTTTTACGAGCCGCCTTAAATTTCTCAAGCGTATCTTCAGCGTCGATTTCGATATCTTCAAGCTCGTCTTGAGGTAAGGTTTCGTCTTCGTCTTTAGCCTCTTCAAGCATTTTTTGCATAAATACGACGATGACTTTTTTATAGAAAATATAAAGCAACAGCGCCGCAAAGACATATTTTAACAGCGGAACGAACGGCAAAACGTAATTATTCATAAAGCCGTCCATCTTTTCGCCGGTGCTTATGCTTTTAGAAAGCTTAAATTCAAAATTATCAAGCGTTACCTCGTCGCCGCGTTGAGCGTTATATCCGATCGCTTGCTTAATTAGATTGGAGATGGAATCCTTTTGAGCTTGCGTAAGAGCTACGTATTCGATTTCGTCGGTCGAATTGCCCGCTTCGTCTTTTTTATATTGATACAAACCGTCGATTACTACGGCTGCGCTCACTCTTACGATACTTGCGAATTGACCTTTGACATTTGTTATTTTCTTTGAAATTTCATAGTTCGTTTGTTGAGAGCTTTTGTTGTATTGCTCTTTTACGTTGCTATCGGACAAGCCTTGAACGGGACCTATGTTGCTAACCGCCCCCGGCACGCCTTGAATCTCGTTTGGCGCGCTACCTTGACGTTTTTCCTCTATGTTGCTTTCGCTACGAACTACATTATTTGGGTCATACGTCTCGCTTTGAGTGTCCTTTTTGTCAAAATCAAAATCTATATTGACCTTTGCGACGACTCGGTCGGTACCGCCCACGATAGGCGCTAAAACGTTTATGATCTTTTGCTCGTAATTCGTCTCAAATTCTCTTTTAT
>JAJQAF010000150.1 GCA_021203945.1 Campylobacter sp. | reverse complement strand
TCGGAAATAATTCACACCGCTCAAACGGAAAATGAAATGTCCGTTAAGATAGATCAGCTAAGTCGAGATGCCGAGCAAGTAAAATCAGTCCTTGTCGTGATAAACGATATAGCAGATCAAACAAATCTGCTCGCGCTTAACGCCGCGATAGAAGCCGCACGCGCAGGAGAGCATGGAAGAGGATTTGCAGTAGTGGCCGATGAAGTAAGGCAGCTTGCCGAAAGAACCCAAAAGAGCTTAATCGAGATAAATGCGACTATAAATGTGATAGTCCAAGCAATATCCGATTCAAGCGAGCAAATGAGCGCAAATTCAAAACAAATTCAAGAGCTTACGAACGTAGCAAGCGATGTTGAAAAGACTATCAAGATCATGAGCGAAGTTATGTCTAACGCCATAGGACTATCCGATAAAACCATACAAGATTATGTTAATACCGGCAAGAGCATAGATCAAATAGTTAAAAATATAGAAGGTATCAATTCAATATCCACCGAAAACGCAAGAAGCGTCGAAGAGATAGCGAGCGCAGCCGAACATCTAAATAAGATGACGGATACTTTAAACGCCAAATTGGGTGAATTTAGGACATGAGACACGCTCTATGCTTAAATAGATAAGATATGATTTAAAAATTCGAGTTGAAATCTTTTTAAAATTTCAACTCGAAGCGCTAGGCAAAAGTAAATTTGAGTAAAATAGATTAAATCTTTAAAGATAAAGGCGGATAGTGATTCAAAAGCTGGTATTGATAGGTGCATCTACGGGCGGACCGGGGCATATAAAAAAACTTCTGAAAAATATCGATCTGAAAGGCGCCTGTATAGTTATAGCCCAACATATGAATAAAATGTTTATTTCTTCATTCGCGGCTCAAATCGGAAGAGAGTGCGAAATAGACGTTGAAATTTTAAGCGATACAACGACATTAAAAAATAAGGTCTATGTATGCGAGCAAAATTTTACGATATGCGATAGCCTTCCTCTTAGCGCTAAACCTAATACTCAAGCAAAGACGATTTATACGCCGAACGTCGATTTGCTTTTTAGCTCATGCACAAACGTTTGTAAGAGCGTAAAAGTAATGGCTATATTATTAACCGGTATAGGAGACGACGGCGCAAGCGGTCTAAACGACCTTTATAAAGCGGGTGCGAAATGTATCGCCGAGAGCGAAGAGAGTGCGATAGTTTATGGTATGCCCAAACGCGCCAGGGAGTTAAATCCGAATTTGAAATCGTTAAATTTATTTGCCGTCAGAAAAGAGCTTGAGGATTTTTTAAATGTTTTTTAGAAAAAACAAAATTTTATCCAAGCAGGAGACGGCAGATATTATTGTTACGCAAACGCCTACGGATATGGACGGATTTAACGAATTTATGAATACCATAAAAACGCTTTGCGGAGTAGATTTGGAACCGAAACGAGATATAACGCTTCAAAGATTAGGAATTTTTGCAAAAGATAGACGGATACAAACTTTCAAAGATATAGTCGGTATGATACGATACGATAGCGAGTTAAGGCAGGATATTTTAAATTTAGTAACCGTAAACGAGACATACTTTTATCGCGAATTACCTCAGCTTAAAGACGTGATAAACTATGCCAAAAGGCTTGGTGATGCGAGAATTTTATGTGCTCCTTGTTCAAGCGGAGACGAGGCTTATTCTTTGGCGATGCTGGCGTATGAGAACGATATTCCTCAAAGCGCACTAACCATTCTAGGCATAGATATAAATTCACAAGCGATAAAAAGCTGTATGGACTCCTTGTATAACGACCGCAGTTTGCATAGGCTCGATACGTTTCAAAAGGAGAAATTTTTTATTAAAGAGAGCGATAAATTTGCCGTTAAAAAAGCGATTTTAGCCGAATGCGAGTTTAAAATTTTAAATATTTTCGACGACGCGATATTTAATCTGGGTAAATTCGACATCATACTTTCGAGAAATATGATGATATATTTTGACGATATCTTCAGGCTAAAATGCGTCGAACGACTTCATAGGCTGCTAAGAGAACATGGACGGCTTTATACAGGGCATGCGGATTTAGTGCCTTATACTCCGCTTTACGCCAAGCAATTCTCCTGCGGTATATCGTATTACGAGCGTGTGTGACGACTAAAGAGGCTTGGTTTTTTGGACGACGAGGCAAGCCGAAAAATACGGCTTAATGTCAATATTTTATTTGAAAATAATGCTATTTTATATCGTAGCGATTTAAAATTTTAACATAATAAAATGCGCCGAGAAAAAATATTATACCCATTAACGCCGTTATCGCCTCCAAGCTCGCTCCTAGCTTAAACAGCGAGCCGATAGCAAGCGACACCAAGGCGCTTACTCCAAGATATATCATGTCGTTATAAGCGATAACTCGTCCGTAGAAATTTTTATCGCAATTTTGTTGTAAGAGCGTATAGGTATAGCTCCAAAGCGTCGAAGTAAAAAATCCCGCAGCCATGACGCCGATTAAGCCGATATAGAAATTTTGCTGACAAAAAGCCCAAAGGATAATTCCTAAACCGTGTCCTACGTAAATATAAACTAGATTGTTTTTATTTACGAATTTACTTAAAAGCATCGGAGATACCATGAGAGCGACCGAACGCATAGCGTTTATAAAGCCTATAACTAAGGATACGGATAAAATTTGCACGTATTTATAGTCGGCTAAAAGCGCTATAAGGGCGTCGTAAGCGGTTACGCCTACAACCGCATGTAAAAAAATGAGATGAACTACGAGTTTGTTTTGCTTCAGATAAACTAGCCCGTTTTTTAGCATTTTAAGGTTTGATTCAACAAAATTGGACTTTACGTAAGATATCTTAAGGGACGATAAAAAATAAAAGCTACAAACATAAATAAGCCCGTCTAATATAAAAGCGCTTTTTATGCCGAAAAAATGTATATAAATCCCGGCAAGCCCCATTCCTGCGGTGTATGATACCGCCCAGATTATAGAGTGTATCTCGT
>JAJQAF010000299.1 GCA_021203945.1 Campylobacter sp. | reverse complement strand
GAGGCCAATTTGCCATCCTCACCGTCCATTCCATGAACTAAATTTATATAAACGTCAGTCTCTAAACGCTTAATACCAAAAAGCGAATGAGTGTAAAATCCGCCGCTACTTAAAAATAATTTTTTACATTTTTTATATTTTCCCGAACTAAAAAAATTTGCTCTCATATTTGCGGCGTCTATTAAATAAAATTTACGCTCTTTATCACAAAATACGAAATTTAAATCCTGTTTTAAAACGTTTTTAAGAACTATGGCGCTTACTATGCTTATCTCATGCTCAAAACTTTTCGCGCCGAAAACTATGCCTAATTTCATTCTTTTTCCTCTTATGCTAATTTTTTAAGTGCCTCTTTTACAAGCTCGCTAGTGTTCGCGCTCTTACAATCGGGCAAAATTTTAACTATTTTTTCACGCTTAAAACCGAGCGCTTCAAGTGCCAAAAGAGCTTCATTTTGATAATCCTCAACGCTTTCGTCGGATATTAATTTCGCATCGCTTAGTTCGGCTATTATTCTACGAGCGGTTTTCGGGCCGATACCCGGCACGCTTTTAAAAGTATCCGCATTGCCGCTGATAATAGCGTTTGAAAAGGCGTTTGGGCTTAAACTGGAGCATATCGCCATGGCGGTGCTAGCCCCTATTCCGTTTAATTTTATAAGCATTTCAAACATCTTTTGTTCGCTTGCGTCCAAAAATCCGTAAAGCAAATTCGCGTCTTCACGGATAATCTGCGTCGTATTAAGCTCGGTCTTTTCGCCCTTATTTAGTTTAGCCGAGCAAAAAAGCGAAATAAAAATTCCATAGCTTACCCCTGAAATAGTCTTTAAGACTACAAACGCCGGGTCTTTTTTTGTTACCACACCTTCAATCGCCTTTATCATAGGATGTCCTTTGTGAATTTTAAAAGGTTATATTTTCAAAATCTTCAAGTTGATTTGATTTTTTGATTTTATACTCGACGTTTCCGTCAAAATTTTCAATTTTTTCAAGGCTGATAACACGTGCCGTTTCATTTTGTTTGGTCGAATACGTAATATTTTGCGGCGGATCTACCAAAACGAATTTTATCTCGTTTAACTCTATCCAATTGCCGCGATTTATTATCTTTGCCGAGAAAATTCCGTTTTGCATCATTTCAAGCTCCGATTTTAGATCGTTCATCTGCTCTTTCTTGACCTTAAATTCCTTTAAAAGCCCGTTATATTCGCTGACAAGCTCTTGATACTCTTTTAGTTTTTTCATAAACGTTACGGGAGGAATCACCTTAGCCTTTGCCAACTCCTCTACTTTTGCTTTTATCGTATAAATAGAGCTTTTATTTTCGTCGATTACCGTCTTTTTGGCTTCTAATTTTTTAGGCAGCCGTGCCAATTCGCATTTTAGCTCTTCTATCTTTTCAAGCTGTTCATCAACCTCGTCTGTTCTATCTTTCATTTTGCTAGCGTCAATAATAAAGCGATTATTCGTTCCGCGCAGATATTTCACCTCGACAAGATGAGACGCCGTTATCGTGCAGTTTGACCCAAGCGTTTCTATTTGTATGTTTTGAGCCGTTATAGAGCCGCCCACAACGCTTTTTAACTTTACTTTCTTGGCTAAAACGCTACCGCCCTCAAGTCTTTCTATTTCGACGTTTTCGGCTTCTACGTATCCTATATGAATGGCAATATTGGCATTTTGAGCGTAAATTTTAGCTTTTTGATGAGTTTGTCCGCCTACGACTACGTCATTTGCCTTTATAATAGCGTTTGCGCCGATATTACCTTTTACTTGCACCTCATCGGCTTCTACGATTACGCCCGTTCCTATCGCGTCTTTTATCAGATCCGTCTCTTTAACGACCAGCGTTACGTTCGTATCAACGCCGGCTTGAATGGAACCTGTGGTTTTAAAATTTACTTCGTTTATTTCAAGACGCTCCTCTATATCGAACGTTCCTTTGTTTTCTATAACATAGCCCGCTTTTTTGGCGATAAATTTTACGCCGTCTTCTTCCTCTTTACGCTCGATATTTTCCGTTATATTGATCTCTACGATACCGTCTTCTTTCGGTTCGGGGGTTTTTATAAATTTACCTCTTACATCGCGACCGTCGCGACCGGATTGAGATTTTTTCTGCTCAATTATCACTTCGCCATCGGATACGCCGAACAAAAATCCACGGCTAGCGTAATCGATCTTACCGTCTTTTTTTAATCCGTCAAGTTTATTTTTATAATAATAAATCGTTTTAGCATCAACGGCTTTGATAGGATTTATCCCGCTTACGACGTTTAAAACGTAGTCTTGATCTATCGCGTCGTTAATGCGTAAAACTGATGCGATTTTGGATAACTCTTCTTTAGTTTTATTCATTCTTATGCCGATTAGAATTTGCGCCTTTACCAGCTGTTTTGCTATATAGTCGAAAAGTTTTTGCTCGTAATTCGGCTCATAAACGCATTCGTTCGACTTATGCACGGTAGCTACGATTCTTGTTATAAGAGGATTTACGCCTATGCTGATTTTAGGTAATTTCGGGGCGTGATTTATCCTAATATCGAAAAATTCAACATTATAAGTTTGTTCTATATTTAGCGTCGGATCTAAGAAAAAATCATTATCGTCAAAAATTTTCAGATCGTCCTCTCCGACAAACACCGGCTCTGAATTTTGCTCGTTTGTGTATTTGGTTAATATGCTTTGGATACGAAAATCGATAAATTCGGGCGGAATTTTATTTTCTTTGCTTAACTCTCTTAGTTTTGCGTAAGGGGTCGAGGTTTGTATTTGTATCGGCGGTAAAAAATTTTCTTGTTCTTGTGACGTTTCGCTCAAAATTTTAATCCAATCGTTATAAAAGTAGTTGGTATTATCTCTAAAAATTTATTAAATTTCGGTTATAGGCGCTTTAAAGCTTTTTTTGTTAAGATACCTAGTTTAAAATATAGGAAGGGTTTATGTTTGTAAAAGGCTTTTTTTCAAATTCCTTAGGCAGTATGATT
>JAJQAF010000017.1 GCA_021203945.1 Campylobacter sp. | reverse complement strand
CTTTAAGAGCGAGCTTATGAGAGAAATTTGATCGCTTGCCTGCGGATTTGGCTGAGTGATATGGAATGCGTCGCAATTTGTTCCGACCGCTTTCAGCTTATATTCGGAAATTTCATCTTTACACATTAAAAACACCGCCGCCGCTTCACCTATGTTTATGCCGTTTCTATTTTTATCAAACGGCTTGCAAGGCTCGTTTGAGATTACGCCTAAAGAGTTAAAGCCGTATAAGGTTAGCGTATTTAAACTATCCGCTCCGCCGCATATCACGACATCGCAAATTCCAAGCTCTATAAAATTTTTAGCGCATTCAAAGGCTTTTATGCCGGAAGTGCAAGCCGTTGAAACACCGAATGCGACGCTTTTAAGCTCAAAAAATTCTCTAACGAATTCAGCCGGATTAGCAAGCGAGTTTCTTTGTAATATAAATTTATCTTGCCTAAACCCATCGTCAAACGCTTCAAAATTCTCTTCAACGCCAGTTGTCGTAGTGCCTATGACAACGCCGATTCTTTCTGCGCCGTAAATTTTTATCATCTTAAAAATTTCATTTTCCATACCCAAAAGCGCGCTTAATAAAATTTGATTCGTCCTAGTTTTATAAACGACTTTCGTATGGTTACCAAACTCGGCAAGCGACAAATTTATACTGCCCACAAGCATATTTTTATCTAAAAAATTTTTCATGCTTAACGCTCTTTTACCGCTTACGCAGGCGTCAAAAAGGGCGTTTTCATCGCCAAAAGGGCTAAATACGCAAGGAGGGCTAAGATACACGAGAGACCTCATAGATATTTTTGCTTGTTTTTACTTTTGCCGTATTTGCATTTGCTTTTAAAATTTCTAAAATTCCCAAAAATAGCTCATTTTGTTCGCTGTTCGGCGGTAAAAATTTAAGACTCTTAAACTCTCCGTCCCTTAGCTCTTTATCGGCGATCGGCGCGCCAAGAGCGTTTAATAAGACAAACCTATAAACTCCGTTTTTATTGCTTACAAATAGTCTATTTTCATCGTTTCGGCTCACTATACTAAATTCTTTTTGCGTAAAATCCGGCAAACGCACATAATCCACCTTTGCCGAACAAGCTGCAAAAAACAAAGTAAGCAAAAACAAACAAATTTTCACTTGCAATACTCCCAAAGCGCCCTTAACGCTTCATTGCTTCTCTTAACATAAACGTTATTTTCATCCCAAGCGTAACCGGCCAGTATTGAGCTTATATTGCGTTTTATATCGTGATTTTTGCCGTTATATATCACGTCTTGAAAAGAGCAATCATACCAACCGTCAACATACGTCCTAAACGCATTTACGCCTAACATAAGCGGTTCTTTATACTCTTTTTCAAGATCGCAGTGCTCGTCTTTTAAAATTTTACTCAAACACTTTGCCGCAAGCGACGCCGAATGCATAGCTATCGTAACGCCCGAACTAAAAACCGGGTCTAAAAACTCGGTTGAATTTCCAAGCATGATAAATCTATCGCCGTAAAGTTTGCTGACGTTTTTGGAATAGCCTTGAATATATTTGGCAGGCGTATCCCAAACGGAATTTTTAAGTAGCCTGCTTAGCATAGGCGCTTTATAAACGTGGTGCTTTAAGGTATCAAGCTCATTTAATCCGTTAATTTTTATAAATTCATCTTCGCCGACTACGCCTATGCTACATCTGCCGTTACTAAACGGAATGAGCCAAAACCAAACGTTTCTATGCTCCGGGTGCGTTGTGATGAGAATTTTATTTCTATCGTAAAGCGGCTCTGAAATTTTATCTTCTATATGCGTAAAATACGCCTTTTTAGGACTTAAATGGCTTTTTACTTCAAGATTAAGCAGGGTAGGCAAAACACGAGAATAACCGCTGGCATCAACGATAAATTTTGAACGAACGGTTTGGTCGTTACTAAGCGTAGTAAGCACGCAATTATCCTTAAACTCCATATTTAAAGCTTCAACGCCGAAATCTACTTCAACGCCCTGTTTTACGGCTTCGTCTATTAAAATTTTATCAAACTCGCCGCGCACGACCTGATACGTCGTGCCGTATCCCGGCGTTGTTTTATCGCAAAAATCAAAATACCTATACTCGTCCTTATAGCTGAACGCAGCACCGTTTTTATACTGAAAACCATACCTTTTTACGGCGTCCAAAAATCCGGCTTCTTCTAAATAGTTCATACAATTTGGCAACAAACTCTCGCCTATGACAAAGCGCGGAAAATACTCTTTTTCAACGCAATAGACGTTAAAACCGTTTTTGTTTAAAATCGCACTGCAAATAGAACCGCTCGGACCCGCTCCGACGATAAGAACATCTGCGTCTTTCATATTTTTATCCTTTGTATTTTCCGTAAAAAATTATTGTTATTAAAAAATTATTAAATATTATATAATTAATTTGCATTATATTTAAAATTTTATTAAAATCCACTGATTTGAGGTGAGAAAAATCTAAATTTTTAATTTTTATATAAGCTTCCTTTACCGTAAAAACCTGATAAAACGCCAAAATTTTATCAGGAGAGTTTCGCACGAACAAAATTTCGTCTTCGTTAAAACAAAAATCTATCACGGCGTCAAAATTTCTGTCTTTTAGCTCTTCAACGTCAATGCCTATTTTTTTATTAAATTTAGCTATAACGCAGATATTTTTCTTATGCGCGATACAAATTTTATCCTTAAGCTTGTATCGCCATTTAAGAGACCTTGAGAGCATAAATGAAGTTGAATTTTTAAGTGCCGGATTTTTTCTTAATCTGCGACGATCTTTTCGGTATAGCTTATAGTTTTGATCTATTTTTGTTGAGATAAAAAGCTTGATTTTTGACATTTTCGGTTACGCACGCTTCATAAAATTTCATTTTAAGATATTAACGCCTATATTTTGATGGTAATTATATAAGAAGTTAGATTTTATATGCTTAAATATTTACGGCAACAAATACTTATTGAATATTATTAAAGCCCCATAGAATGATAGAATATATTT
>JAJQAF010000284.1 GCA_021203945.1 Campylobacter sp. | reverse complement strand
TGGCCTCTAATACGCCGCTTATAGCTAAAAATATGTGAGCGCCCTCTCGGATAGTGTCGTATCTATCTTTTTTTATAGGAAATTTATTTAATTCCAAGACGTTTGAATTTGCAATATTTTGTATAAAATTTTTATATTCGCATAGTTTATACGAAAATCCATGTAGAGTAGCTAACGGATAGTTTGAAATATTCATTATCGCACCTGAAATAGCTCTCAAGCTACCGCCGATAGCGATTGCGTTTTGGCATTTAAAATTTTGTGGAATTTTTGCCGTGATTCGGGATAAAAAATTCAAAACCTTATCCGTATTTCTATTATCGAAAAATAGCTCTTTTAATCGCACCGTGCCGACGTCAAGCGATACTGCGTCTATGATTTTTCCACCGCTTATTCTTGCCAACTCCGTCGAGCCGCCGCCGATATCTATCGTAACCCCTTCATCAAGCGGAGAGAGTAAATTTTTAGCGGCTATAGCCCCGTATGTCGCCTCTTGTTTTCCATCTATTATCCTTAGTCCGATATCTAACTTTTTACGTATCATTGCGATCAATTCACCGGAATTAGGCGCGTCTCTAAGCGCCGAAGTGCCTACGCATAAAATTTTAGTGCATTTATAGTTTTTTGCGATACTTTTAAATTCACTAAAGGCTTCATATGCTTTTTGCATTGATTTTTCGGATATTGCGTTGTTGCTACCATATCCGCCTTCACCTAAACGCACGCGCATTTTGTATTCGCCTAGTATAAAAAACGCCCAACGAGATGTGCGTTCAAATATCGCCATTCGCATAGAATTTGAACCCAAATCTATGACGGCAGTTCGTTTTGCCATAAAAAGTCCTAATTATTTTTTGAGCGCATAACAAGAGTAAGCGTAGAGATTGCACCGCTTTTTCCGTCAAGACGATTTTTGATACTTACGTTACCGCCCAACGCTTGCGCCGCCCCTTTTGCCAAAAATAGCCCAAGTCCCGCTCCGCTCTTATCGCCGAATCTCTTAAACGGCGCAAACAAATCCTTGCTTTCGTCTATGCCTATACCCTCGTCTATGACCTCTACGACGAAGTTATTTTTTTCAAGTCTTGAAGTGATCGTTATGTTTGACCCTTTCGGCGAAAATTTAATGGCATTTTGAACGAAATTTTGTATGACGTGCGTTAGCAACGTAGTTTGAATATTCATATTTAAAATTTTAGGCTGCAAAGACATAATGACGTCTTTCTCTTCCGTGCGAGCTAAAATTTTAAAGTTATTGCCTAGCTTTTTTAAAAATCCTATGATGTCGGTTCTGATAGGCTCTTCAAACTGCGCTCCCTCTTGACGCCCAATCTCTAAAATAGAGCTTATCATGCTATTCATATTGTTTATAGAGTCGTTGTTTGATTTGAGCGCTTCAATGTATTTTTCGCTATCTCTTGGTTTTATTAGAGTTACTTCGTTTTTTGTTTTCATTACCGCAAGCGGCGTTTTTAACTCGTGAGCGACACCTACGAAAAGCTCTTTTTGATATTGAACAAATGTATGGATGCGGGCTATGAGCTTGTTTATGCTATTACCAAGGGGATAAAATTCATCCGGCAAATTTTGAATATCTATGTTTTTTAAGAATTTTTCATCTAGTTTTGTAAGTTCCGCCGATAAAGCTTTTATCGGTAGCAAGAGCGTTCTTGATAAAAATAACGCATAAAAAAGCACAAGTAAAATAGCCGTAACATTTACGATAATAATATCTATAAAAACTTGCTCTACGATTTTGCTTTGCAAGGTTGTTTCTTTTTTAAGCACCATGTAAGAATTCTTGTCTATATATGGGTGAGTAAGGGTTGTATAACTTTGATCGCCGATTTGAAATAATGAAAAATACGGCTTTCTTTGCATTACTTGTCCCTGCCTGATTTGTATTGCGGTTTGTGTTTTGCTTGGATCTTGTATGGTGAAATTTTGTAGATTTTCAGGGTTGTATTTTGTAGGGTTTTCTATTATTTTCTTGGCTTCATAGCTAAGTTCTTGTATGACAGTTTCAAATACCGTAACTCTTATATAATAATATAACATTACGGAGATTACCGCAATTAGCATCATTGATGCAGAGGCTAATTGCAGTATAAATCTATTTCTTAAGCTTTTTTGGGAAAGCAAAATCTATATCCGCGTCTTCTTACTGTTTCGATAGTTGAAATATTCAGCGGCTTATCCATTTTTTGTCGAATTTGATTGATCGCTACCTCGATAACGTTTGGCGTAACTAGCTCCGGCTCTTCCCAAATAGCGTCTAAAAGCTGCTCTTTTGATACGATTTGATCGGAGTGACGAGCAAGATGTGTAAGCACTTCAAAAGGCTTACCCTTAAGCTCGATATCTCTGCCTAAATAAGTTATCTTTTCTTCATCAGGATTTATGATAAGATCGTCTATTTTGATGATATTTGTTCCGCCAAAGCGCAATCTAGCTTCTAAGCGCGCCACTAAGACTTCAAAATCAAACGGCTTTTTAATATACTCGTCCGCACCGGCTCTAAGCGCTTTTATCTCGCTGTCTTTATCGTCTTTTGCAGATACGACCACGACTGAAGTGCGCGGAGATTTGTGTTTTATAACGTTTATAAGATCTACCCCGTCGCCGTCCGGCAACATCCAATCGGTTAAAACTAAGTCGTAATTCCTTATTCCGATGTAATATTCGGCATCCTTAAAATTTTCCGAGCTGTCCGTTTGGTAACCAAATTCTTGCAACCCCTCCGCAATAGTCTTATTGAGCGTTACTTCGTCTTCAACTATCAAGATACGCATGTTTTTTCCTTAAATTAAAATTTGTAAGGGATTATATCATAAATTAAGCGTGACTTCAAGATACTTTAATAAATTTTTAATAAACAAAATCTATTTTTGCTCCGACAATTGCGTTTTGAATAATTTCAAGCTTTAAAATTTCTAAATTTAGAGAAGTTAAATTTTTAAAATTCTCTTTTAAAGCCCTAGCGGTAATCTCAAGCGACACTTCAACCCTTT
>JAJQAF010000098.1 GCA_021203945.1 Campylobacter sp. | reverse complement strand
AAGCGAGCTAACCGTATAATATTGTTAAAATGTCGTAAATATTTAGGAGTTCGGTGTCAAAAAGTTAAATGTTGCTTTAATTTTTTTTATAAGCTATATATACGCAAACGAGATGGATTGCGATTATATCGGCACCCATAAAGACGTATTTAGCTCGGATCCTAAAGATTTAACGTATATGAATGAAAAAATTTTTACCTGCGACGGTTCGGCTTTAAATTTAGCTCCCGTAGCAAATTTATTGGAGATCGCAAAGATAATTCGCGGCGAAAATCAAAGCTGTGTCGGAAATGCGGTATATACGGAAAATTTAAATCAATTTAGATGGCTGGTTTTAAAGGCCGGCTTTGCACCAGAAATCTACGGCAAGACGCTTCAAAATCCCCAGAATTCGGAAGTGCAAAAAGATATGCAAATGAGCTATTTTCGCTACTGGGCAAATAAATCTTTATATAATTTCATAAAATACAAGCAATTTTTAAAATTTTACAATGACGCCCAGACCCCTTTAGTAAAATTTTATGAACAAAAAGGGATAGATGCGGGTAGCGCGGCGTATTACGCCACGAGTTTAGTGAATGAATTTTTAACGTTTGCGGTCGATAAACAAGAGATCGGCAAAGCAAATATGAAATTTGATCTAAGCTACGAGCAAAAAAAGCTAAGCGATACGACTATAAGCGTCGAATACGTAACTTCAATGCTTTATTCTAAAAATTTTACCCCTTTTGATCTAACGAATATGCTAAATACGGCACTTTTATACGAGCAAAACGTTGATATTTTAAATGAAATTTTAAAACGCGGAGCTCAGATAAATTTTGGCGACGAGACACCGATATTTTTTGCTTTAAAAAATTTAAAAAACGTAAAATTTCTAATAGAAAAAGGTGCGGACGTAAATCATAAAAATTTTTTTGGTAAGAGCGCCTTGTTTTACGCCGTGCAATTTGACGATATGAAACTGGTTGAACTTTTGGTCGCAAACGGTGCAAACGTTAATGAAAGGTATATTGACGAAAATACGAAAATCGCTATGTTGAATTTAGGCGAAGAGTCGTTTTTGGGCAATACTTGCGCGCTTGAGCATACTTCAAGATCGGTTTTTATGCATGCGGCGGCACATGCAAGTGCTTAAATTTTAGAATTTCAAGAGAAAAACGGCGCCGACGTTACGGCGATTGATGATGCCGGATTTAATGCCATGGATTATGCAATAAAAAACGGCAACAATAGCGCCGTAAAATATTTAAATACGTTAAATTTAGAACCGAATATCGAGTAAAAGGAGGATAATATGAAAGCAACGGCTTTTATTACGGGTGCGACGAGTGGATTTGGCGATACGATAGCAAGGCGTCTAAGCAAAGAAGGCTATAAAATCATAGCTCTTGGCAGACGAAAAGACCGCCTTGAAAAACTGGCGCGCGAGCTTGGAAATACGCATATTATCGCTTGCGATATCAGGGATAAAAACGCGGTTTTTGAAGCGGTTAAAAATTTGCCCGAAGATTATAAAGACATTAAAATTTTGGTTAATAACGCCGGTCTTGCGCTAGGCACCGACGGCATAGACCAAACTAGCGTAGAAGATCTTGAAACCATGGTGGATACGAATATCAAGGGGCTTTTGTATTCAACTAAAGCGGTTTTACCGATTATGATAGCGCAAAAGAGCGGCTATATTTTTAATCTCGGCTCAACCGCCGGCGCTTGGCCCTATCCGGGAAGTCATGTTTATGGGGCTAGCAAGGCGTTTGTTAAGCAATTTAGCCGAAACATCAGAAACGATCTTCGCGGCAAAAATATCCGAGTAACGGAGCTGGCTCCCGGCATGGCTAAGACCGAATTTAGCGACGTTCGCTTCAAAGGCGACAAAGCAAAAGCGGACGCCGTCTATGAAAATACTAAATTTATTACAGCCGAAGACGTGGCTCAAATTTTAATAAACTGCCTAAATATGCCCGCACACGTAAATATCAACGTGGTTGAATTTATGGTTACCACGCAGACTTGGGCGGGGCTTCATATCGAGCGAAATTAAAGATTAAATTTAATAAAAAGGAAAAAAGGTGAAGAAATTTTTATTTCTATTTTTACTGCCCGTTTTGGCATTTGCCGTAGATCCCGAGATCGCGGCTAGAAACGCCAAATATTTCGGCGTTTGGACGCTCATACCGCCAGTCGTGGCGATCGTGCTTGCGTTTATAACCAAAGACGTTATTTTATCGCTATTTATCGGCGTTTTTAGTGGCACGTATTTGGTCGCGATTATGAATAACGGCATTTTCGGTTCGTTTGTAATCGGTTTTACCGACATAGTTAAGAGAATTGTCGGCTCACTCGCGGATAGTTGGAACGCGGGTATCGTATTGCAAGTGCTCTGTATCGGCGGCGTCGTCGCGCTCATCACTAAAATGGGCGGCACGAAGGCAGTCGCGCTTTGGCTTAGCAAAAGAGCAAAAACGGGAATTTCCGCGCAAATTTCAACTTGGCTAATGGGACTTTTTGTGTTTTTTGACGACTATGCAAACGCCCTGATCGTGGGTCCCATAATGCGTCCTATAACCGATAAATTTAAGGTTTCAAGAGAGAAATTATCCTTTATCATTGACGCCACAGCCGCGCCGATTGCTGGTATCGCCATCATCTCAACTTGGGTCGGACTTGAAATTTCGCTTATCAAAAAAGGCTACGAGCTAATCGGCATAACCGATATAAACGCGTTTGCGATCTTTATTGAGACGATTCCGTATCGTTTTTATAACCTATTTATGCTGGCTTTCGTTGTCTATACGGCGGTCATGCAGCGAGAATTCGGTCCTATGTTGCAAGCCGAGCGCAGGGCGCGCAAAGGCGAACTTCACTCGGCTAAATCGCGAATGGCGGACATTGAGGATAAAACGCTTGAGCCGAAAGAGGGTATCAAGCTTCAAGGCGTAAATGCCGTTATTCCGCTTTTGGTGCTGATTTTCGGTGCGTTTGTGAGCTTTTATTTTAGCGGGCTTAACGCACTTGAGGGCGACTCTTTAAA
>JAJQAF010000198.1 GCA_021203945.1 Campylobacter sp. | reverse complement strand
TCTCTAAAGTTCCGTATTCTTTAACTTTTTGCCGCTCGGAAGAATTTGAATTATTCTTTGAAAATTTATTGTTTTGCCTTAGCTGCCTTGTTTTAAAATCTAAATTCACCGCATCTTCAAGCGAGTAAAAATCATTAAGATTCGTTCTTACAAACTGATCGTCGCGGGAAATGTTGATTCTAAACGCATACGGTAAATCTCGCTTAAAACTATCCGTCCAAACGTCTTCTATATTTGCTAATTCGCGTTCAAATACTGCGATTTCAATGTTACCGTGAAAGTCAAGCACATTTATGGTGCCCATTTTTTTTCCGCTTTTCGTAATACGCGTGCTAAAATCCTCTATCTTACCGACTACCAAAATTTCGGCATTTTGAGGCAAATTCTCAAATTCCGAGCTTAAGGTATATTTTATCTGATTTATCTTATCGCGATAATCGTCAAGCGGATGACCGGACAGATATATACCCACGTTTTCTTGCTCTAATTTTAAAATTTGTTTGATGTCGTATTCCTCGCTCGTAAATGTAAAATTTACTTTGACGTCGTTCATGCTTTCGTCCTCGCCGAACAAACTTTCAACCGCGTTTTTACGTATTTGCGCCGCATTTTTGCAAGCTTCTATGATATTTTCGATATTGTCGATTAGCATTTTACGAGTATAGCCGAATTCGTCAAAACAACCCGATTTTATGAGACTTTCAAAGACTTTTTTATTTACCTTAAAAGAGTCTATGCGCGAAACTAGATCGTTAAGGTCTTTAAAATCGCCGCCGTTTTCGCGCTCGGAAATAATACTCTCTATCGCCGCCGCGCCTACGCCTTTGATCGCGCCGAGTCCAAAAATAATTCCGTCGCGTCCGTCGTTATCCACGACGCTGAATTCTTTCATTGAGCGATTGATCGACGGTGCTAAAACGTCTATCTTTAAACGCTTGCTTTCGTCGATATAACGCACGATTTTATCGACGTTACTCTCCTCGCTAGTTAAAAGCGCCGCCATAAATTCCGCCGGATAATATGCTTTCAAAAATGCCGTTTGAAACGTTACGTAAGCATATGCGGCGGAGTGAGATTTATTAAATCCGTATCCTGCGAATTTTACGATAAGCTCAAACAAATCGTCCGCTTTTTGACCGTTCAATCCTTTGGCTTGAGCGCCTTTGACGAATTCTCCCTTTAGCCTATCCATCTCCTCTTTTATCTTTTTACCCATCGCGCGACGCACAAGATCAGCGCCTCCTAGACTAAATCCTCCGACGGCTTGAACGATTTGCATAACTTGTTCTTGATATACGATTACGCCGTATGTGGGAGCCAGTATAGGCTCAAGCTCTTTAAACGCGTATGTAATCGCCGCTTCGCCGTGTTTTCTTTTAACGAAGTCGTCAAGCATACCGCTTTCCATAGGTCCGGGTCGATAAAGCGCAAGCATCGCGACTATATCCTCAAAGCAGTCCGGGCGCAAATTAGCACCGAGCTTTCTCATGCCTTCGCCCTCTATTTGAAAAATTCCTATGGCTTGACCGCTTTGTATCATATTATAAACTTGCGCATCGTTTTTGTCTATCTGCTCCCATATTATATCCTTGCCTGTGCGACGTTTGATAAGCTTTATGGCATTATCGATCACAGTAAGCGTTTTTAGCCCCAAAAAGTCAAATTTTATCAAATCTACGTCTTCAAGATATTTTAGGCTATATTGAGTAACATAGCGATCTTCGGGACTGTTCGGCTGGCGAAACAGCGGAGTTTTATTCCAAAGCTCTTCATTTGATATAACGACGCCCGCGGCATGTTGTCCCGCATTTCTGTTTAGACCTTCCAAATCCAGCGCAAATCTCCAAATTTTAGCCGCTTTCGGATTTGAGGATACGAGCTCTTTTATCTTAGGTTCTTTCTCGTAAGCGTCCTTTAGCGTGATGCCGAGCTCGTCCGGTATAAGCTTTGCCATAGCGTCAGCCTCCGAGTAAGGCATTTCGCAAACACGTGCAACATCGCGTATAACGCCCTTTGCGAGCAACTTACCGAAAGTAATAACGCCCGCAACGTTAAATTTTCCGTATTTTTGCGTAACGTAGTCAATTATCTCTCCTCGCCTACTTTGGCAAAAATCCACGTCTATATCGGGCATACTTACGCGCTCGGGATTTAAAAATCTCTCAAAAAGGAGATTATAAGGTATCGGATCAAGATCGGTTATCTTAAGCGAATAAGCAACCAAACTGCCCGCCGCCGAACCTCTACCCGGACCGACCGGCACACCTCTGCTTTTTGCCTCGTTGATAAAATCCCAAACTATCATCATATAGCCCGGAAAATTCATCTTATTTATTATCTCTATCTCGGTTTGCAGGCGCTTTTCATACTCTTCGTGAAGATGATCGGGCACGAATTTTAAACGCTCTTCAAGTCCTTTTTTACATTCGTATTCAAAAAATACGGCATCGTTTTTAAAACTATATCTATTCGTCGGCTCGGGTAGCTTTATACCACGCTCTGCGGCATAATCAAGCGTAAATTTAAAATTAGGCGGAGTAGGATTGCCCAGCTTTATCTCAAGGTTACATTTGCTTACGATCTCTTTAGTATTTTCGACTACTTCAGGAATATCCAAGAAAAGTTCACGCATCTGTTCTTCATCTTTGACAAAAAATTCATGCACGCTATGGCGCAAACGATTTGGATCGTCAAGCGTTTTGTTCATCGCGATGCACATAAAAACCTCGTGCGCGTCGGCACGCTCTTTAAAGGTGTAGTGAGTATCGTTTGTAGCTATGACTTTTATGCCGGTCTCTTTTGAAATTTTTAAAATATCGTCGTCTATACGGCGTTGATCGCCTATGCCGTGGCGCATAATCTCAAGATAAAAATCATCGCCGAAAATTTCTTTATATTCGAGCGCGACCTCTTTTGCCCGTTCATATCCTTTTGCACCGTATTTTACGTTTCGCTCGCTCAAATTTAGATGCCAGCTAACCTCTCCCTGTAAGCATGCCGACGAACAAACGACGCCTTCGCTATGCTCTTTTAAAA
>JAJQAF010000241.1 GCA_021203945.1 Campylobacter sp. | reverse complement strand
GTGGTAGGCGGATTTTTGCTGTTTTTGCCCGGTCTTGCAACCGATTTTATCGGCTTGATAGCCGTAGCATTCGGGCTTTTTGCTAAATTTAAGGGTGCGAATTTAGACGCGCGAGACGATTTTAAGAGTGATTTTGGCGGGTATTACAAAGCGGAGCAAAGCAGGCAAAACGGCGAAATAATTGACGTTGAAGTCATAGAAGAAAGCAAAACAATAAGCAAACAGGAATAAAAATGAAAACATTAAAAATCGCAACTAGAAAGAGCGTCTTAGCGCTTTGGCAAAGCGAGCATATAAGAGCTAAAATTTTAGCCGAACATCCGAGCTTAAGCGTTGAGCTTGTCGGTATGAAAACCAAAGGCGACGTTATCCTTGATACACCGCTTGCAAAAATCGGCGGCAAGGGGCTTTTTACCAAAGAGCTTGAAGATAGTATGCTTAGCAACGAAACTCACATCGCCGTGCATAGCTTAAAAGACGTTCCCGTGGTATTTCCGAAAGGGCTGGTTTTGGCTGCGATCTGTTCGCGAGAAGACGTGCGAGACGCAATGATAAGCGAAAAATACGCTAAATTCGGGGATTTGCCGCAAGGCGCCAAAGTGGGCACAACAAGCCTTAGACGCAAAATGCAGCTTTTAAAAATGCGACCGGATTTGCAGATCATATCGCTTAGAGGAAACGTCCAAACGCGTCTAAGAAAGCTAAAAGACGGCGAATTTGACGCGATAATCTTAGCTATGGCGGGCATTAACAGGTTAAATTTAAATACCCAAGTGCAGTATGTTTGTCCGTTTGAAATTTCGCAAATGATACCGGCTATGGGGCAGGGTGCGCTCGGCATAGAAGCAAGGGAGCAGAGTGAAATTTTAAAAATAATAGAGTTTTTAAAAGATGAAAAAGCGATTACAGAAACGAGCGTGGAGCGTGATTTTGTCGCGATGTTGGAAGGCGGTTGCCAAGTTCCTATCGGCATAAACGCAAGGCTTGAAGGGGAGAAAATTTTCATAAACGCCATCGTCGGATTGCCCGATGGGAGCGATTTTATACAAGATAGCTTAACCGCACATAAAAGCGAATTTGCAACTATCGGCAAGGATTTAGCGCGTGAGTTTATCGCAAAAGGCGCAAAGGAGCTTTTGCGTCGTGCAGAAGAGATGGCATAAATACGCTATAAGCTTCACGGATCGTAAAATCCGTAAATGCGGTATCTTTAAGTATTTTTGTAAGATTTGGATTTTTAAATTTACTCTGTCGCAAAAAGTGTTGATAACGTTTTATCGTTTCGCTCGTAGCTATAAATTTGATAAATGCTAAGCGAAATCCGAATTTAGCTAAATTTTAAATCACGGATTATCGTTTGCAATCTCATTTAGCCTATGCGGAGAAAATTTAACAATGTTTTAACAGAGCTTTTAAATTTATATTAAAACGGAGAGAATATGGGTAACAACATAGACGGTATAATCGGATTTGGCATTTTAGCAATGATTATCGGTTTTGCTGTGCTGAATAACGGATGGCTTGGCGTTAGAAAAGAAAAAAGCAAAAGCGTTTTGTGGTTTAATGCTACTCATGCGGTATTATCGGCGATAAATAATAAAAACGTATTCGTATATGGCGGACTTGCTCACACCAAAAAAGCGCAAGAGAACGAGCGGATTCTCTTAGACGAGTGGTGGGACATAAAAAGCTATGAGGATTTAAACGATACTTTGGACTGGCTGGAAAAAGAAGGACACAGGCGCGGTGAGATAGAAGACATTGGTGCGTGGGATTACTCTAGGGCGATGCAGTTGCTATCATCTTGCTATTTAGCCGGCTATATCTCACGCGACGAGGCGCTGGAACGCTCTTTAAAGATTGCTTTGTTTATCCAAAAGGAGTTTAATTCTTGGGATGAGTTTATGAACTCTTATATTGAAGGCTATAAACTTTGGTCAAATAGCAACGATACGCAGCGCGAGATGATCTATAAACGCCTAAAAAGCGCACGAAATAGCATTTATAGCGTGCCTTGGAATTTAAAGCTTAAAAAAGATTGGTAGATTAAAATTTGAGCGAAATTTATGAGAAAAATATTTTTTGTTTTACTGTTAGTCGTTTTAAATTTAGCGGCGGATTCAAATTTGCAGCTCGTTAAATCGCTTTTTACCGATAGAAATTTTGATAAAAATTTATACTTTAAAGACGAAATGCCGGACAAGCTTAAAACTAACTTTTACGTGGCGGATAAAGCCGATACGATAAACGTGGAAAAGCTTGGTTCTAGCGATGAATTTAGCGAAAATTTTAGAGTAAGTTTGAGCCTTAAAGACGAATTGCGCGACCTTTATATCTAATAAAAAGACGGCGTTTATGCGGTTAGAGCCGGCGCAAACGCAGACGATAAGGCACTTGGCGCAAAATTACGATAAGCTTAGCGACGAGGTCAAAAAAGCTACATCTTATCGCACGCTACGAAAGATGAAGGTCTTTTTATGCTCGTAACCGGCGGCGTTTTGGATAACTTGGTAGGATATATGAGAGTGGAAAACGAGGCGAATTTACCGCAAATTAGCCCAAGCGAATTTATAATGATAGAGCGAATTTCGCCCGAACGGTATCTTTTTAAGACGACTTAAATTTAAAAAACGGCTATTGGTTTGTAAGTTTTTTCAATGGTTTTGTTATTGATTGTCATTGTAACTTTTGCTCGCAAATGAATTATGAAGCGAAATTTTAGCCAAATCAGACTATGGATTTTAATTCGCTAACGCTCGTAATTGCAAGCCGATGTTTTAAATCCTGCCGATTTTAGCCTTTTGCGCGCATTTTGCAGAGTTTTTTAAATTTAAAAAGCTAAAATAAGCTAAATTTAAATCAAAGCCCAAAAGGAAAAATATGGATTACATTAAGCTTTTAAAAGAAAACGACCTGCTAAGAGTGATCGACGAGCCTGTGGATATTGATCTTGAAATCGCTCACGCAAGCTATATTGAGGTCAAAAAAAAAGATAGCAAGGCGCTACTTTTTACGAACGTTACGGATAAAAACGGCAAAATTTACC
>JAJQAF010000001.1 GCA_021203945.1 Campylobacter sp. | reverse complement strand
TTTATAAGAAATAATTAATATTTTATCTTAGGAATTCGTTATATTCTTACTTTATCTAAAAAATAAATTTCATATATTTTATAATTGATTATCAAAAATAGATAATAAATGCGAAATATGAGTTTTTATTTTAATTTTTAAATTTAATAAATCATGCTATGAGAATTTTCAAAGCAAAATTTAACTTAGCTTGCCGTTTTGACGGCGAGCGGATATGATTATCATAAATTTAAATCAAACAAAAACAATAGAGGCGGTAACAAAATCACGCTTTTAATTTATAAAACGGCTCTATTACAAAAACATTATAGAATTTTGTCATTGACGAGCCTTCAAAGCGTCTGTTTCACCTCAATTTCATTCGTGATATAAATCCGAATTTTGATCACGCATAGCTCACGTTTGCTTTATAACGACACTGCATATCTCCTGCTTCATCGCTAAGTTTAAAGCTACAAATAAAATAAATTACATGCATTAATCAAATACATTTCGCAAATAGAGCCTTTTTATTAATCTTGCAAAGCCTTAAATTTAATTTTAAGCGCCGTAAGCGCCAAAATTTTATTAAAATCCGCTTTGTTTTAACCAAGACTTATCTTTTATAAGCCGTAGTGTTTAAAGGAATCGGTATAGGATTTCGCTCTATAAATTTAACCGCAAATTTACCAAGCTCTTCAAAAATATCATTATCCGAATTTAGTGAAATTTGACCGATCAAATTTAAAGCCTGCTTAAGTTCGTTTGTTTCTAAACTCTCGCCTGCCTTAAAATACTCTTTAAGAGCGTTTGTCATCTTTCTAAAATCAGCGTCCCAATTTACCCCGCCGTTATCTAAAATTTCATGCGATATTTTACCGATTACGCGCACGATTTCGCCTTGCATGCACGCTGCTGCACCGCTGCTTGGCACTAGCTGCGACCACGCGTCTTCAAATTTATCCGCGTAATTTTTGCCTTGCAAAACGATGGGCGATTTGCCGTCGTTCATCACGCGCGCCGGTGAGGGCTGAACGTCAAAAAGCGCATAGAGTTTTTTAAGTCCAGCCTGCGATAGTCTTTATTAAAATTTGTGCGGTGAAACTCAAAATCTTCGCCGATTTGCCGCACTCTATCTTGCATTTTTTCGGTAGGCTTCGTTAGTTTCAAAAGCAGCTCCGCCACGTCCGCACATGCGGCTATATCGGCATTTCTACATCGTCTTAGCATACTTTCAAGCGGAGTATCGCCCATACCGCCTTTTGCGCTAGCGTCCGCACCCGCGTCAAGCAAAATTCTCACGCATTTTGGCTTAAAATAATTAGCGGCAAAATGAAGCGGCGTATCGCCGTAATCGGCAACAGCGTTCACGTCTGCACCAAACGAGATTAGCAGCGTCAAATTTTCATTATCCCCTATGCTCGCGGCGTGAAAAATCGGCGTGCGCTCGTAATAATCGCGCGAATTTACATTTGCGCCCTGATCTACAAGCCATTTTACGAGCTGTGCGGGAAGTCTATAATGCGCTAAAGCCGTGCGTTTGCTATACGCACTATCGTAAGCCTCGATCTCGCACTTATCAAAAACCGCTTGAAGTTCGTTTGTGTCACCGCGCGCAAGCATTTCGTCAAAATCTTTCGGAAGCGTTTTTCTTTTCTTTGCCACACTATATCCTTTCTTAAGCTAATCTTTATATCGCATTCGGTATCTAAATTATTTTAAAATTACAACGCAAATCATACGAATTTTAACGTTTTACCTCAATTTGGATTTTCTCGCCGTCGGAATTTATATAAATTTCATCTCCGCTTTCTATCTCGTCTCGTAAAATCATCTCTGCAAGAGGATCCTCTACAAGCTCGTAAAGCGCGCGTCTAAGCGGTCTTGCACCATAAACTATATCAAAGCCGGCTCCGGCGATAAATTTCTTTGCGCTCTCGCTTAAATTCGCTTTGATATTGCGATTATTCAGCACATTTTCAAGCTCTTTAAACATAATCGCAACGATTTTGATCAATCCGTCTTCACTTAAAGGATTAAAAATGATAGTATCGTCAAGTCTATTTAAAAATTCGGGCTTAAAATAGTTCTTAAGCTCGTTTTTAATCGCTTCGTTGCGCGCTTCGCCCTCCAAATCCATAATAAAATTTGAAGCTATATTGGACGTCAAAATAATAATCGTATTTTTAAAATCAACGGTTACTCCCTTATTGTCCGTCGCGCGTCCGTCGTCCATTATGCCCAAAAGCACGTTAAATACGTCCTTATGAGCCTTTTCAATCTCGTCAAATAAAATAACGCTATAAGGTCGCCTTCTAACCGCTTCGCTTAGCTGTCCGCCCTCTTCAAAACCTACATATCCCGGAGGCGCTCCAAGCAAACGCGAAACGCTATGCTTTTCCATATATTCGCTCATATCAAAGCGTATAAGCGCTCTTTCGTCGTCAAATAAAAATTTAGCCAAAGCCTTAGCCGATTGGGTTTTACCTACGCCCGTCGGTCCTAAAAACAAAAACGAGCCGATCGGTCGAGCCCCTTCATTAAGTCCGGCTTTATTGCGTTTTATAGCACGCGCAAGTGCGTGAAGAGCCGCATCCTGACCGACTACGCTTTGTCTTAAAAGCTCCTCTATCATCAGATATTTTTGCTTTTCGCTAGTTAGCATTTTAGAAACCGAAATTCCCGTCCATTTACTTAAAATTTCAGCTACCATCTCTTCATCAACTTGATTTTTAAGCAAAACGCCCTCTTTTTTCATCGCTTCCCATTTTTCTTCAAGCTCTTTTTGAGCTTTGCCGATCTCCAAAATTTTGCCGTATTCAATCTCCGCCGCACGTTGCAAATCACCGTTTCGGCGTGCGATTTCAGCCTCGTTTTTCAAGCTGTCTATCTCTTTTTTTGCATTTGAAATTCCGTTAAATACGCTCTTTTCGTTTTCAAATTTAGCCTCAAGCGAAAGCTTTTTCTCATTTAAATTTGCGATTTCCTTTTCTATTTCGCCCAAACGCTCTAAATTTTTGGCTTCATCTTCCATTTTTAAAGCCTCTTTTTCAACGTGAAGGGTTACG
>JAJQAF010000211.1 GCA_021203945.1 Campylobacter sp. | reverse complement strand
TGCTTAACGCTACTTTCGAGTTTTCCAAGCTCGGCCAGGTTCAGATCAAACTCGCTTGAGATAGAATTTTTCTCAATGTCGTATATCGTCTTGTTTGTCCCGATCGTCGCGACGGATGTGATAAATAGGCTCTTCGTCTCTACATTCGTTCCTTCCAAAACCGCGTTTATCGCTCCTTTAAAGTCGAAATTTTTAGGCAGCGTAACGTTAAAATCTTTGGCTAAGGCTTGGTTATTTGCGATACCGTTGTAAATTAAAATTTCAGCCGTTCCTTTTGGCTTGTCGTTTTGTTCTTTGACATTTGCCGTTAAATCGATTTGACCGCTTGCATATGCCGGTTTTGCGAGTAGAGCTAAAATTTCATCGATGTTTAAATTTTTAGCGTTTAGCTCTAAATTCTTAAGCTTATAATTCGTTAGATTGGTTAAAAAAGTTATATTCGAACCAAGTCCTTTGCCCGCACCGTTTGCGTCAAAATCGCTGAATTTGCCTTTTATTTGTCCGCTTATATCAATAGGATTGCGTAAATTTAGATTTGCAGATTTTAGATTATTTGCATTTATATTGTAAGCAAGATCCATTTTTTGGGTAAATATGGATAGACTGCCCGATATATTCGTTAAAATTTCATCGTTTATTTTTGCGTTTATATCAATCTTACTAATCCCTATATTAAATTTACTAAACTCAAGCTTTACGCCTTTTTCTTGAGCCGCTTTTTGGACGTAAAAGGCGATCATATCGTTACCAAAACCGCTAAAAATAAACCCGGCGCAGCAGATTACTATTATCGCTAAAATCGCAAATATGTAAGCTAAAATTTTCATAATATTTCCTTTAAATTTAGTTTTAACTATCATATACATTGAGTATTATATACTAAAGTTTTTAATAAATTTTATATAAATTATTGACTTTTATATAAAAAAATGTTAATATTTCATCACTCTAAAATAAAGAGTGCTAAAAATGAAAATCAAACCAAAAGGATGAACAAATGAATTTTCAACCATTAGGCAAACGCGTTCTAGTTGAGCGTGTGGAAGAGACTAAAACCACCGCATCGGGGATTATTATACCCGACAATGCAAAAGAAAAACCTTTAAGCGGAGAAGTAAAAGCGGTCGGTGCTGAAGTTGAGGGCGTAAAAACGGGCGATAAGGTCGTTTTTGCAAAATACGGCGGAACTGAGATAAATCTTGAGGATAAAACATATCTTGTTTTAAACATTGATGATGTTTTGGGTGTAATTAAATAATTTAAAAATTTAAAAGGAAAAAGACGATGGCAAAAGAAATTTTTTATTCGGACGATGCTAGAAATCGCCTATATGAGGGTGTAAGAAAACTAAACGACGCGGTTAAAGTAACAATGGGACCAAGAGGCAGAAATGTGCTTATTCAAAAGAGCTTTGGTGCTCCGTCCATCACAAAAGACGGTGTTAGCGTGGCTAAAGAGATTGAGCTTAAAGATTCTATAGAAAATATGGGCGCCATCCTAGTTCGCGAAGTCGCCAGCAAAACGAACGATCAAGCAGGCGACGGCACCACTACGGCTACAGTTTTAGCTCATGCGATTTTTAAAGAAGGTCTTAGAAACGTTACCGCAGGTGCAAATCCTATTGAAGTAAAACGCGGCATGGATAAAGAAGTGGCGGCCTTAATAGACGAGCTAAAAAATATATCCAAAAAGGTCTCGGGCTCAAAAGAAATAGCTCAGATCGCGACGATTTCCGCAAATTCCGACGATAGTATAGGTAAGCTTATAGCAGATGCTATGGAAAAGGTCGGTAAAGACGGCGTTATAACCGTTGAAGAGGCAAAATCCATCCAAGACGAACTAAACGTTGTTGAGGGTATGCAGTTTGATCGCGGTTATTTAAGTCCGTATTTCATAACAAATCCGGAAAAAATGCAAGTTGAGTTGAGCAATCCGTTTATCCTGCTTTTTGATAAAAAAATTACGAATTTAAAAGATTTACTTCCTGTTTTAGAGCAAATTCAAAAGACGGGCAAACCGCTTTTGATAATCGCCGAGGATATTGAGGGCGAAGCTCTTGCAACGCTTGTTGTAAATAAACTTCGCGGTGTGCTAAATATTTCAGCCGTTAAGGCTCCAGGATTTGGCGACAGAAGAAAAGCTATGCTTGAAGATATAGCTATTTTGACCGGCGGTGAAGTAATCAGCGAAGAGCTAGGAAGAACTTTAGAAAGCGCAACTTTAGAAGATCTTGGACAAGCGTCAAGCGTGGTGATTGACAAAGATAACACGACTATCGTAAATGGAGCCGGCGAAAAGAGCTCTATAGACGCTAGAATAAATCAAATAAAAGCCCAAATTGCCGAGACTACAAGCGACTACGATAAAGAAAAACTCCAGGAGCGTTTAGCTAAACTAAGCGGCGGCGTAGCGGTTATCAAAGTTGGAGCCGCAACAGAAACCGAAATGAAGGAGAAAAAAGACCGCGTCGATGATGCGCTAAGTGCAACTCGTGCGGCAGTAGAAGAGGGCATAGTGGTAGGCGGAGGTTCTGCATTGATCCTTGCGGCAAAACACGTTAAACTTGATCTGAAAGGTGATGAGGCCATAGGTGCGGAAATAGTTCGTCGCGCTCTTCGCGCACCGCTTAGACAGATAGCGGAGAATGCAGGATTTGATGCCGGCGTAGTTACGAATGCGGTTGAGATTAGCAATGATGTAAATTACGGCTTTAACGCTGTTAGCGGAGAATACGTGAATATGTTTGAAGCCGGTATTATAGACCCTGTCAAAGTTGAGCGTATAGCTCTTCAAAATGCCGTAAGCGTAGCGAGTTTGCTACTAACGACCGAAGCTACTATAAGCGAATTAAAAGAAGATAAACCTGCAATGCCGTCAATGCCTGATATGGGCGGAATGGGTGGCATGGGCGGAATGATGTAAGCTCCAAAAAGCCTGTCTCTCGGCAGGCTTTTAAAATTTAATATTATAAATTCTACTAATATTTTTTATTTTCAATTGTTTTAATGGATTTTTAACTACTTTTGCTATATAATTACGTTGAATTTTAATATTGGAACG
>JAJQAF010000024.1 GCA_021203945.1 Campylobacter sp. | reverse complement strand
ACTTTAAGTCTTTTTGCAAAAAACATTCCTAAAATTCCAGCCAAAAACGAGGCTTTCACCGTAGGAAGAGCGATGCTAAAAAATCCCGTTTGCATCATCAAAAACCTGCTAGAATGCGCAATCGCGGCAAGCAAAGCCGAAAAAATAAGCGTGCGTTTAGGCGGAAAACTGGCGTAAGCAAAGCCAAACCCCGCAATCGCCGCAAATGTCGCGTCCGTTAGCCCCGAAACAAAAATATCAAACATTTAAAAGCCCTACGTTTGATATGGTAAGAGTTATATAAACTCCGATTGCTATGCAGATTATCAAAATGCCCGTATTTAACCCTCTGCTGACGCCTACTAGAATATTTTCGTTTAAGATGTCAAAGACGGAATTTATAAGTAAAACTCCCGGCATTAAAAATAAAATACTTGCACCGATCGCAACGTCGGGCGTGCTTGAAACCCCGTATTTAACGCCAAGATATGCGATAAACGAAGATAAAAACGAGATCAAAATGTATTGGATTTTTAAATTTATTTTAAATTTGCTCAATAAATGCCTCATATAAAACCCTATAAAAGTGGCTACAAACACCGAAATCATCGAGCCTAAATCGCCTTCAAAAAGTTTGCAAAACGCGGCGTTTGCAAAGCTCATAAAGATAAGAGTTTTACCGAAATTTCGTCTCTCGCTCAAGACAATATCCGCAAAAAATTTCTTTGCCGTTTGAACGGCTATTTTTTCATCGTGAATTTGCCAGCTAAGTGCGCTAAGTTCTGAAATCAGATTAAAGCTAATCGGCGCTGCAAAACTTGTTTTTACGTATGTTCGGCGCACGGAATTATCATGCGGATCCATAACGCTTATGGTAAAATGCTTAACGAATATCGTTAAACTCACGTCATAATCATAGGCTTTGGCAATCCTATCTACGCATCGCTCGATTCTAGCCGTATAAGTGCCGATACTTAACATTTTTACGGCATAATCTATCAAAAAATCAGTAACTTCTTGAATGTCTTCTCTCATATTTTTACTTTAAATTTCACTATTTTCGGGTTTTTTAATCGGATCAAATTTTACCCTAAAGGACGTAAATTTTCGTTGATTTGGTTAAATTTAACGCCTATTTTGAAATCAAATTTTATCTAATTCAATCTATCTCTCGGCAAGCCCTAAGCAAAAATAGATTTTTTGATAAATTTTAAATTTAGCGAAATCACTATCACTTAGCCCGCTTCTAATCGCTCGCTCTGCACTGCAAAATTAAAATTTAATAAACCAGCGGGCGCGACCGCCAAACGCTCTTGCCTCAAAATTTATTAATTTTAACCCGCCTTTTACCTTAAAAACGGCTTAATATATCTCTATATAGCCTTTTGGAATTTTGCCTTTTAGCACCGTTTCGCAGATTTCCACTAGCCTTAGATTAACGCGCTCTTCGCCATTTGCGGCGTGGTATATCGCCGTAACTTTGCAGTAGTTTAGCCACTCTCGCACGGCTTCGCCCTGCACGCCGCCCAGCCAGTTCGCGCTTGCGATCGCGACATAGACGCGCGGGTCTATAAGACCAAACTCCCTACCCCGCCTATCTTCGTGCTTGTGAATGTCGCGGCTAAGGCGCAAAATCTCTAAAATCTCAGCCTCGCTCGGGCTCATTTGATCGATCGCCAAAGCCGTCAAAGCTCCAAGTGCGACCGAATACGAGCCCGTTTTTAGCAGATTTATTATCTCTCTCGCGTCGTCTTTATGGGCGCGTTTTAGCCTGATATACGCAGTCGTCGCGCTACTAGTTACGGCGTCGGCAGCTAGATTTCGCTCCACGATTTGCCATATTTGCGGCATTGCCTCATCGCACTTTAGCGCGCCGAGAGTTTTTAGCATTTCGCTTTTTACCTCCCACGTGCGCGCGTCTTTCAACTCCTTTAAAAAAGCCGCATAAAGTTCGCTTTTAAGCTCGGTAAGCCCATTTTTACGGATAAGTTTCGCTCCGCGTATGCGTTGTGCGGAACGAGTGGAGTTGATAAATTCCAATGCGTTTTTGATAAATTCATCCCTGTTTGCCATCTTAAGCTCCTAAATTTGACTATTTTAGTTTAAATTTTAACATATTTATAACGCCATTTTAAATTTAATTCGCTTTTATGCAATCGCAGAAAATTGTGCGACCGAGTGTCTTAAATTTAACCCATTATTCTTGCCGTTTTGCCGTATCAAATTTTAACGGCGATTTTAAATTTAAACTTCGCTAGGCTTTGTGTAAGCTCTTAAGAAAAATAAAATCGTCTGCGCTATCATCATCAGTTTCATTACAAGCTCGCTAGTCGCATGAATGGCGTCAAATTCGGCGTTTCCCTTAGTGGCGACCTCTCCTATAGCTTGAGCTTGCACGATAAATTCCGTAAAATAAAAGACAAAGGCAAGCGCAAGAGTAAAGCTTATAAAGCTTAACGCAAAAGCCGAAATTTTCACATGCATGCACTCTTTTTGCTTTAAACCGAATAGGTCAAATATAAATGCGAACGCGCTCACGCCAAGCAAAACATAGTTATATTTAAGAAAAATTTGCGTCATCAAAACGCCGCTTTGAAAATGCGTTAAAACGCCCTCGCCTATGAATTTTTGCGGGAAAAACAGCATGGGCGCGACAAATGCGCCGAGTGCGATCTCTATGCCGATTAAAGCCGCAAGCAAAAATAGATATATCTTTCTCATTTCATTCCTTTAACGTAATTTTAAATTTGCCGTAAATCCTCTATCAAAACCAGCTAAATCTTGATAAAATTTAGCCTCAAAGCCGTTAAATTTAAGCGCCTTATCAAGCGAACTTTTTTGATCGTATCCCATTTCACAAGCTAGGTTTTTTATGTTGCGATTGCGGGCGAGCAAGATGATATTTTTTAAAATTTCATCGCCCATTTTACCGCCGAAAAGTGCTTCTTTAGGCTCGTTTAACACGAATTTATCCAACACGTAATCATTTGCTATATAGGGAGGATTTGAGACAAAAAGATCAAGCTCTCCACAATCTTTATACATATAATCGAATTTTAAATATTTGATGTTATATGCAAAGACGTATTTAACGGG
>JAJQAF010000183.1 GCA_021203945.1 Campylobacter sp. | reverse complement strand
TTCACCCGGTGCCATTCATGGCGGATATGAATACGATGACGGAATGCGGACTTGAACTCTCAAACATTTGCGCCGCTTACGTAGGCGACGGCAACAATATGGCGCATTCGTGGCTAATGCTCGCAAGCAAGCTTGGTTTTGAGCTTAGGATAGCCACGCCAAAGGGCTATGAAGCGGACGGCGAAATTTTAAAAATCGCGATGAAAAACGCGCAAATTTCGGGCGCAAAAATCATCATCGGAAACGACATAAAAGAGGCGATTAGCGGCGCAAACGTCGTAACGACCGATACTTGGGTTTCAATGGGGCAAGAGGCGGAAAAAGAGCGACGCATTAAAGATTTCGCGGGCTTTTGCGTGGATGAAAGCTTAATGAGCTTGGCGGCAGGTGGCGCGATTTTCTTGCATTGCTTGCCTGCATACAGGGGATATGAAGTGAGCGAAGCGGTTTTTGAAGCGCACGCAAATGAAATTTTCACCGAAGCCGAAAACCGCCTTCACGCGCAAAAGGGCGTAATGGTGTGGTTAGATAAACATAAAGGAAATTAATGAGCGAAGAAAAAAATGAAAAAGCTTATAAAAAAATAGAAGAAATCAGCAATAATTTGGGGCTTAAAGAGGACGATAGGACGATATTTGAAATAGTTCCTACTCAAAACCCGAATGAACATGTTTTAAGCTTAAAAAGCGGCTCGTGGAACGGGGTTGAGCCGTGGTTCGGTATAGACGAACATCAAAATTTACACACCATGGTTTCAATCAAGTCGCTTTCGGCGCTAATACAAGCTTACCGCGAATCTCAAAAAGAAAATTTTGATCTGCGCCTTGAAAAGACCATTTGGCAGAATGTGCCCGTGGATTTTAGCGACGTTTGGGTCGTTGCGATGGACGAAATAAAAAAGATAGCGGCCGAGCAGAATAATAAAAATTTTAACATTGATCTTGATAAACTCATTAAAAATATCAAAAAAGAGCACCCGAATTTATTTGTAAATATCAAAGAGATGATGCATTTTGCAAGGAGCAGAGCAAATGATTGATTTTGACACTTACGTAAAGTATTCACGTCCCGGACCGCGTTACACGAGTTATCCGACAGCGCCTGAATTTAGCGATAAATTTAGCTACGATGATTACGTGCGTGAGCTTAAAAATCGCGATAAAAGTCGTCCGCTGTCTTTGTATCTGCATCTGCCGTTTTGCAGGAGCGCCTGTTATTTTTGCGGTTGTAACGTAATTTACACAAGCAAGGAAGACCGAAAAGAGCGGTATATAGGCTATCTTGAAAAAGAGCTTGAAATTTTAGCGGCTCATCTTGATACGAGCGCACCCGTTCTTCAAATGCATTTCGGCGGGGGCACGCCGACCTTTTACGATGACAAGCAGCTTGATAGGATTATCGGGCTGATAAAAGTTAAATTTAAAAATTTCTTGCCGCAAGCCGAGATAAGTTGCGAGATCGATCCTAGATTTTTGACGCAAGCTCAATTGGATGTGCTTGTTTCGCACGGATTTAACCGCATTAGCTACGGCGTGCAGGATTTTGACGAAAAAGTGCAGAAAGAAATTCACCGCATTCAGCCCTACGAAATCACACGAAATGCCGTAGATATGGCAAGAAGCGTGGGGATAAACTCTATCAATATGGATCTTATCTACGGACTGCCTTATCAGAGTTTAGAAAGCTTTAAACACACACTTGGACTGGCTTTGAGCTTAAACCCCGACCGTCTTGCGGTGTTTAACTATGCTCATGTGCCGTGGATAAAAAAATCTATGCGTAAATTTGACGAAGCGACACTGCCGAGCCCAAAGGTTAAACTTGAAATTTTAAAATTTACGGCTGAATTTTTCACTCGAAACGGCTATAAAATGATAGGAATGGATCACTTCGCAAAGCCTGACGATGAGCTATTTACCGCCCTTGCAAACGGCACTTTGCATAGGAATTTTCAAGGCTATACGACTAAAGGCGGAGCCGATTTGATAGGCATAGGACTAACCAGCATAGGCGAGTGCAAGCGCCATTACGCCCAAAATTTCAAAGAGATGGACGAATACGAAGCGGCGCTTGACGGCGGAAAGTTGCCCTATTGCAAGGGAATTTATCTAAGCGAGGACGACCTTATCAGAAAAGCCGTGATTATGAGTTTGATGAGCAATTTTGCGCTTGATATTAAGGCGATTGAGAGCGAGTTTGATATTAAATTTAACGAGTATTTTAAAGATGATTTAACAGAGCTTGAAAATTTAAGCGAATTCGTGCAAATCACGCCCGAAAAAATTTCCGTTAGTGAAACCGGAACATTGATAATCCGTAATATCGCAATGTGTTTTGACGCTTATTTAAAGAAAATTCCCGAAAATTTACGTCGCTTTTCAAAAACAATCTAAATATAATTTATTAAATAATTATTCTTAAACTATTTTTGGATTCATTTGTGATATAATGAGAGCTTTATAAAAATGATATGTTTTAGTAATCTAAAACCAAAAAAGGATTTTAAAATGAAAAAAATGTTTGCAGTCGGTGTTTTTGCAACTGCGGCGGCATTATCCGCCCAAGATATTCCATATAGAATTTTTGTCGCTACCTTTGCTCAAAACGGCAATCAAGATAGGGTAAATAAAGTGATGGAAACAATAGGTCATAAAATTTCGCAGGATTCTAGACTGAATGTCGGAAGCTACGATTTAAACGGACGAAAATTCGTTTATGTCGATACTACGCCGGTTTCTACCGATGAAGCTAAGGAGCTATTGGCAAAAGTAAAGGATGCAGGCTACAAAGACGCATTTATGAAAAGCAAAAGCGTTCAATCCGAAAATAAAAGCAGCAACGGCACTGAGGCTAAAATCGACATCGAGCAAGCGATAAGTAAAGAAAACGGCTATTCTCAACAGCCAAAATCAGACGATAACGCTTTATCGTTAAATAATGTAATAAAATCGGTATTGAATGAAAATCCTAGCCTAAAAGCTGTAGAGTATAATTATTTGCAAGTCGGCAAAGATCTAAAAATGGCTAAAACGCTTATTATCCGACGTTAGATGCTTCCGGCAGCGTCGGATATGAAAAAA
>JAJQAF010000092.1 GCA_021203945.1 Campylobacter sp. | reverse complement strand
TTGTAGCTTTAAGCGATACTTTCATAAGGTTTAAATCCCCCTAAATCGGGGAATAATCTGTCAAATTTTTCATTTTTTGAGATTGTTAATCCCGTTTTAAGCGGGAATTATAACAGATTTTTACCCTTAAAGGCTATTTGACCTCGCCTATAAATTCATTTTCCAACATTGCTTTAGGAAGCTGACCCGTCAAAAACTCAACTATATTGCCCGTGTATACCAACGTAACACGCTCTTGCCCTATGCCCCAACTCTCTTTAAAATAATGCCCTATAATCAACACGGCAACCATATTTTCATCCTTATCGCTTTCAATAAGAGCCTTATCCAGCTTGAACGTATATTTATAGTTTTGAAAGCGGAACAAGGGTAGATATATGCTCGTTTAGCTTAGCTGAATATTTTTTGACCGTATGCCCTGAGTTTTTAGCATTTCTTTAAAAGGCGATCTGCGTTTTGTTTTTAGGCTCTATTGAGATATAAGTATCTATATTCTCTTTTACGCTTTTGCCCCTAAAGGCGTATATGTCGTTCATATACTCGCTTACGGCTATGCGATTGCTTTCAAAGGTAGGATAGCTATCCACCGAACCTCTTACCGAAGTTTCCTCAAAAATTTCTTTAGCCAATGACGGATAAGACGATTTACCCATAGCAACTTCCTTGCTTTGAAACATTGTCCCAGCACAACCGCTTAAAAGCGTGATTAGCCCGAAAGCCGCCAATATTTTTACCATCTTTTCCATTTTTTCTCTCCTATGTTTCTTTTGTTGTTTTGCCACGAATTGCTTGAGCTTTTAAAGCTAAATTCAGGTACCTTAACTTCCAGTCCCGATTCGTTTAAAAACCTTGACGGAGTTGCGTCGGGTTGATTTAGATAATAAGTCGCAGACCTTATTATTGTTTTGTTTTGTTTTTAGGATCAATCAAACTATAATCTACGTCGTTAGTTAAATTATCGTCCTGCTCTTTCCCGCTATAATGTTTTTTAAATGTTATTCTGCGCTTTTCAGCCTTATCTATTTCCTCAAAGTCTTGATTCTCAAATTCTTTGTATCCTAAGCTAGCCAAATATTTATAGCAATCCTCTCTACGTAAAGACTTCTCAGCTATTAATCTCCCGTCAGGGTAGGAATACCCAACTATTTTGAAAGTATATCCACCATTTCTAAGAGCGTAAAAACATTCCGGGGTTTTTACAAGAGGGATAAAACCACTCCTCGATTTGTTTCTCTGAAATTTTTTGTATTTCCTCAAACGTCTTATCCTCCATATGCTCCCTTTTTCCTTAATATGTTTAAATCAACATACATATAGTTCGCATATATCTTTTTATCTAGGTCGCAGGAAGCACCTTTTAACATAAAACCTATATCTCTATTAAAAAGCCCTCTCCTATTAGACGGAGCATTATAAGTAAACACATCTGCCGACACGCTTACGTTTCCGTCAGCCAAAAGATACAATCCCTTTTTTCCATCGGCAATCCTTTCTTTAGCCGCTTTTAAATTTAACTCAACCTCCTTATTGTAATCTCGGACGTTCTCATAACACCAACGCTCGTTATCCTGAGTAAAGGACGGGCTAAATGTAAAAGTGGCAGGCTTACTACAACCGACCAAAAACAAAGCCATAAAAGCTCCACACAAAATTTTAAAACTTAACCTCATATTTTCTTTTCTTTTTCTTTTTTGTAATGTTTCAATCCCCTAGGTTTAGGAAAATCTGTCAAATACTAGATACCAACGCTCCTGCGTTCCCGTCCGATCATTAATTTCAATCCCCTAAATCGGGGAAGCTGCAGCGAAATTTTCTCGAACGCATTTTCTTTTTGTTTTTGAAAGCTCATCTCAGTCCTCTTTATAATTGTCTTTTAATATATCACTCAATGCGAACTTTGTATCTAAATATACAAGTCCTTTATTCAATGATGAGCTGATTACCCGCCTATTAGCGTATAATCTGTCCATTATCTCATTTGCAGTTACATCCTCTATTGAGTGAATATTTATTGTATTCTTTCTCTGCTCTTTATAATACTCATCTTGGTCCTCTGGGTTTTCAATATCTTTGAAACCAAACCAAAATGGATGTCCTTTAAACTTTGAATAGTAATCTGTTAGCTCTTTAATTAACTGACCCTCTTTATCTTTTGTGATATATTCTAATGTATCCCATCTTGTTCCTTTTATAACTCCATCAATAGAGCCTATTGTATTGTTGCCAAAATTATTAGTAACATAAAAGGTAACTGTATCACTACCTGCTTCAGAGTAAGCTATGCTATCCTGTGAATATCTTACTCCTAATTTGATTAGGTAAGATTTCAAGTCTAGGCTTGGATTTAAACTATACACAAAGAAACTGTCCTCAAGGTTAAAGACTTTTTCCCCTGTCTTATCTTTCTCAGGAAAATATCCTTGTATTTTCAAGTATCCAATACTTTTGTTCTTTCTTAAATCAGCTTCTAGCTCTTTTGTTCTTTCTTTGTTCTCTTGTTTAGTTAATTCAAAGTCTTTTGGATTGTTTATTGTATCGCTTGTATAGTAGCTATCCTTGTATTTTCTATTTGCTGATATTGTGCCAATTGCAGTTTGAGACCTCCATTGCCATAGGCGACTTAAACCAGCTGCTGTATATTCCATAGCTATATATGTTGGTATATTACAATCTTTGCTCTTGTTATAGACTCTATCCTCTATTGTAAAAGATTTTAATACTTTCATTTTGTATTATCCTTAACTTTCATTTTGTATTATCCTTATAAACAGGCTAGGCTCTTTACACCTAGCCACACACTACTCTTAATCTAGTTCCTCTAAATCGTCTTCGTCATCTAGTTCTTTTTTGCTTGGCTTTGCCTGTTTCAATCCCCTAAATCGGGGAAGCTGCAGCGAAATAAGTTAAACAGCTTGATACAAAATTAATTATTTTAGATAAAGGTTTCAATCCCCTAAATCGGGGAAGCTGCAGCGAAATTTGATCAAAAAGATATTTTATGTAAAAATAGAAAGGTGTAGATAACGTAAGAAGCAGGATCTATAAAGAAAAATTATATATATGTGTGGGTGGGGGGGGGTG
>JAJQAF010000137.1 GCA_021203945.1 Campylobacter sp. | reverse complement strand
ACTATATATTCGTCGGCAGCGTCATATGTGTATAATAGACAGATCCGATCTCTATCATAGTGCCTTGCCACAGAGTCGTTGGAGCAAACGGCAATCTTACGGGCTATGCAGGCGGCATAGAGAAGAAAATATGGCTGTTAAATCACGAAGGAATCGATATAAGCAAACTTTTTGTTCCAAAAAGAGCGAGCCAAAATTTAACGGTTTAAGCGTCTTTTTATGCACATTTAAAATTTGTCGGCGAGTTGCGATAAAAAATCGGCGTGAAATTTGAAATTTATATTTCTATTAAATAAAAGTTATTTTTAAATTTATAACAAAGAGGTATTATTGCGTTGTCCAACAAGAAAATCTCCTTTTTGTAGCAAACCCTCTTTCCCCCAAGAGGGTTTGTATCTTACCTTGCCAAATATTTACAAGCAAATGCCGCTTATAAAACTTCGATTTTTCGGGCTAAGCGTTTGACTGGGCTTTGCTTTAGTCTTACTTTTAAATTTCTTTGTTATAATTTTAAAACCAAAGGAAATTTATGCTTACACATATAGATGAAAAAAATCGCCCCAAAATGGTCGATGTTAGCCAAAAAGAGCCTACAAAACGCATAGCAACGGCAAGCGGAATAATCAAAATGAGCAAAGAGGCATTTAAAGCCGTAAAACAAAATACCGGCAAAAAAGGTCCCGTCTTACAAACTGCCGTAGTTGCGGCTATAATGGGCGCCAAAAAGACGAGTGAGCTTATACCTATGTGCCATCCGCTCGCTATTTTGGGAGTTGATTGCGATATTGAGGAGCTACCTGAAATTTGTGCTTTTAAGCTCTACGTTAGCGTAAAAATAGAAGGCAAAACCGGTGTCGAGATGGAGGCTTTAACGGGCGTTAGCGTCGGACTTCTTACTATTTACGATATGATAAAAGCCATAGACAAGAGCATGCAGATAACAAATATCGTTCTTGAGAGCAAAAGCGGAGGCAAAAGTGGCGAGTATTTGCGAGCTTAACTGTAAAAAAGCCGACATAAAATACCCTACTTGCTGGGAATACAAAGTAATATTTGACGTTAACGACGCTATAGACGATAAAATTTTAGAAATTGTAGGTAACCGCGAACACAAGAAAAATTTCTCAAAATTTAGTAAGAATAAAAAATACGCCAGTTACGATATTAGCGTGCTTGTTTTCGGCGATGAAGAGAGACTTGAGATATTTTCGGCTTTTAAACACTGTGCAAAATATGTTTTATAGGAGTAAAAATGAACGAAGATAAGTTAAAGAAAAATTTGCAAAGTTATAAGGATAGCGACGGACTGCTTATAAGCATGAAAGCGGTTTGTAACGAATTTTGTAAAGAGCTTAAAGACGTAGACGAAAGCGAGTTGAGGGATTTGCTTGAGGCTAAAATGAATACGATATATGAAAATTTTAGCGAACAAGGGTTAATTAGCGCCAAACATCTAAAAAACGCTATGGAGGGCATAAATCAAGCCTTGGTTAGCGGTAAGGAAGAGGAGCTTTACGAACTTATAGATAAAAAAGACAAACTAAGTCTGGCGATAGAAAACAAGCGCGAAGAGATCAAAAACAGGCTTAAAATTTCGTTTGAAGCCGCCGAAAGTATGGTAAGCACAAAGGAATTTGACGAAAAGAACGAAATTTTAGAGCTTTTAAATAACGCGATCATTCGTGAAACCAGAATGCTGGGAATATTAAAAGAGAGCGCTATAAATGCGTTTTTGACGACTATCGAGCGTGGCGAAGATGTAAGCGATACGGCGCTAACGATAGCAAAAAATATGACTTATGTAGCTATAATCGGCGGCGAATTCGGCAAAGAACGAATACTTGAAATTTCAAAAGCTATCGTAGTTGCGGCGTGCGAGGTCGCAAACGAGGGGCATATATTTGCCAAAGATTTGATAGACGGCGCTATAAACGGTAGTAAAGAAGGTGTTTCACGGGCGATAGAGCGTCTAAAAGAAAACTCGAAATTCGCTCCCGACGAGCTTAAACTAAACGGCGAACTTGCGAGCTTGAAAAATATCGATAAAGAATTTATAGCCATGTTGAAAGAGCTTGGAAACACTCTTGAGGGCGTTAGCAAAAATGAGATCGATTTGCTTTTAAATACCGAGCTTGATACGAATTTCGCCAAACTAAAACGTATAAGCGATCAAGCCGGCGAACAAATAATCGCTCGTATCGAAGAGCTAAAATCAAATTCAAGCGTGCTTGAGCTAATGAATGCGGCAAACGATAAAATAGGCGCTCTAAAGCAAGAGATCAACGAACGCGGCAAGAAGCTAAAGCTAAATTTTGAAGCCGGAGAGAAGTTGGACGGAATAAAGCAAGATATTGCCGAGTTTGAGAAAAAAGCGAGTGAAAAGCTTGAAGACATTAGGCAAATCAATATAAAAATTGAGGCGAAAAAATTCGGCGATAGGGCTTACAAAGCCGCGAAAGATTTTTTAGCCGGCATAAAACGAGATAAAGAGTAAAATTTAGGGCGAGCGACCATTGATAGACCGCGTCGCTTGCCGGGGTAAAATTTAGCCTCAAACCGAGCTCTTATCGACTTAAAAGAACTTTGTTTTCAACATCGTTAATCGATTAATCCGTCATAAGCGCGCCGATTATGAATCAAATGAGTTTTTTACCCAATATTAAAATATCTTTGAAATTTTCGCCCAAAACGCAAACTTTGGGTAGATTTCCCCACTCTTCAAAGCCGAAATTTCTAAATAAATTCACGCTAGCCGCATTGTCCGCAAAGATTACGGCGACGATATTGTAAATACCGAAATTTAAAGCCAGATTTAAAACATGAGCCAAAAGCTCTTTTCCGACACCCTTTCCGCGAGCGTCTTTTCGCACGTAAAGGCTGATTTCCGCAGTAATGCGATATGCCTCTCGCGGATAATAATCGCTTAAACTACACCAAGCTAAAATTTTGCCCGATTTGTCTTTTAGCACGTATATCGGGCGATTTTCTCCGTGAGCGTCAAACCATCGTTCGCGACTTTGCACGCTTACCGTCCTTAAATCCGCGGTCGCGTTTTTATCCGAAACCGCGTCGTTATAAATCTCGGTAATCT
>JAJQAF010000157.1 GCA_021203945.1 Campylobacter sp. | reverse complement strand
TGGGAGTAATGAGAAGAGGCGCGAACTGCATTGGAGCTATTTTGTACAAACTCATTAAAACTAATCATAATAAAATCCTTTTCTTTTATTATACCACTTTTACACCAAAACCAACGCACATTTAAAATCATTGTATGATTATTCGCAATTAAGGCAGTGTCTTAAAATTTATCCTAGTGGGAGCACAAAAATGACAATCGAAGAGTTGCAAGCGCAAGTAGCCGAGCTAAAAACCGAAAAGGAAGCTATGAGTAAAAAGAACACCGAGCTATTATCGGAGGTTAAAAAGCTCAAAGCTAAAAATAGCGACGCGGTAGAGGCTGAAAAATACGCGGAGCTTGAGAGCAAATACGACGAACTAAAGGCGGAGTATGACAAACTTGGCAAAACGTATAAGGTAGATACCCAAAAGCTAAACGAACAGCTACAAACGGCTAATAATTCGCTAAATAAGCATTTAATAGACGCAAATTTAAGCGATAATCTAGCCAAAATTGGCGTAAAACCCGAGTTTTTAGAAGCTACGAAAGCTTTACTTCGCGGTAGTGCCGCGTTAAAAGACGAAAGCGGCGAAATGAAAGCTTATATCGGCGATAAACCGCTAAGTGAGTATGTCAAAGAGTGGAGCGAAAAAGACGGCAAGGCGTTTATAGCTTCGGGTCAAGGGCAAGGTGGCGGAGCAAGCGGCGGAGGCGGTAACGCAGCTGCGAGCGGGGATTTTGGCGGAACGCACGAACAGAGGCAAGCCGCCATAAAGGCAAAATTTAACTTATAAAGGATAAAAAATGGCACTTTCCGATATGAAAGTTTTTAGCGAATATCTAATGGGAACGGCGGTTGAAACGCTTAGCCAAGATATTGAAAAATTTAATCAGGCAAGCGGCGGGGCGATCGTGCTAAATGCCAAAGGTTTTGACGGCGATTTTATGCAAGAGAGCTTTTTTAAGGGCGTGCATTCGGCACAACGCAGAGTAGATAGATATGCGGCAAACAATGCGGCTACAACTACTACTTTAAAACAAGAACAGCTAAACGGCGTAAAGATTGCGGGCGGTTTTGGGCCTGTGGTGATGGAGCCTTCACAGATGAGCTGGATACAAAAAGAGCCCGCCCAAGCGCTTGAAGTGATTTCAAGAAATATGAGCCAAGCGCTTATGGGCGATATGATAAATACGGCTATTTCCGCTTTAGTAGCCGCACTTGTCAACACTGCGGACGTGGTAGCCGATGTAAGTGCAAGCGGCGGTATAAATTATTCAAATTTAAATAATGCTCACGCTAAATTCGGCGATAGAAGCGCGGCAATCATTGCAAACGTAATGACGGGCAGTGTCTATCATAAGCTAATCGGGCAAAATTTAGCCAATGCGGCGCGATTGTTTGAGGCTGGCGGAGTTTTGGTCGTGGATATTCTTGGTAAAAAAGTAGTCGTAACGGACGCGCCCGCACTCTATAAGAGCGGAACGCCGAATAAAGATTACGTTTTAGGATTAACATCAGGTGCCGCAATCGTAAGCGACGCAAGCGATTTAATTACTAACATCCAGACTAATAACGGCAAACAACGCATAGAAACCACATATCAAGTGGATTATACCTACGGACTATCTTTAAAAGGTTATGCGTGGGATATTAGCTCAGGCGGCAAGAGCCCAAGCGACGCAAAGTTGGCTACGGGCACAAACTGGCAAAAAGTGGTAGCCAGCATAAAAGACACTGCGGGCGTATTGCTAATCGGCGATAGCACGAAAGGTTAAAAATGAATGAGAAAATTTGGTTTGTTGAATTTCCTACATATCAATATAACGAGGATGTAAAGGCGCTAGCGGCAGAGCGCGGGCTAACCGTAATCGACGCAAGCTTTGACGACGGCACGGGTGAAAAAGACGTGCCAAAGCTCACTAAAATAGGCGAGGATGACGGCAAAAAAGGCAAGAAAGATAGCAAATGATAGTTGAAGACGGCACAGGGCTAGCTAATGCGGATAGTTATATCGGCATTGATTACGCAGACGACTATTTTTCTACTAGGAACGTTGCCGAGTGGGCAAATTTGCCGAACAAAGAAGCTTTACTAATCAAAGCTACCGATTTTATCGAAGTGGCTTATTTTAGTAAGTGGCGGGGCGAAAGGCTAACGTTAAATCAAGCCCTAGCCTTTCCGCGTGATAGCGGCGGAGTGCCCGAAAAGCTTAAAAAAGCGGTTTGCGAACTTGCGCTAAAAGCGAGTAGCGGCGAATTGATGAGCGATATCGAAAGACTTACTAAAAAAGAGAAAGTCGGAAGTATCGAAGTTGAATACGCCGATAATGCAAGCGCGGTAACTAAATATGCCTACGTTGCAAGCTTGCTAAAACCGCTTTTAAAAAGTGAGTATGGTAGCGCAATGTTAAAGGTCGATAGATGTTAAATCAAACAGCTAAAAATACGGCGTTTAAGCTTTTAAATAAATTCGGTAAAGATGGAATTTATAAAAGACAAAGCGGGCAAATTTACGACCCTGAGACGGGGCAAATGCAAATAAGCTTTAGTGAGCATAAGATAAAGGCTTATATCGATAGTGCGAAATCTTATTCTAATTTAGTAGAAAAAGGGCTAATAAACGAAGCCGATAATGTTATCTTAATTGCAGCTAAATCCTTGCCGTTTATGCCTAATGTGAATGACTTAATCGTATTTCCCGAAAAGACGTATGCGGTCAAATATAATGACACAATATACGGCGGCGAAGATATCGCACTTCATCAACTTGTAGGGGCGGCAAAATGAGTTTTGAGAGCGACATCGCCAAATTCGCCGATAAAGCGGACAAAAAGCTAAATTTAATCGCAAAAAAAGCAATCATCGGGCTTTGTAGCGACATTATCGCCGATACGCCCGTTGATACGGGCAGGCTTAGAAATAATTGGTTTCCTAGCTTAGAGGCGGCGAGCGACGAAACTACGGAGCAGACGGAGAACGAAGCAGCGATAAGAACGGCTAATTTCGTAAATAGCGAATTCAAGCTTGACAAAACCTTTGTATTCACAAACAATATGCCTTACGCTTATCGCATAGAGTTTGAGGGCTGGTCCGCAGTGAAAGCCCCGAGCGGAATGGTCAGGCG
>JAJQAF010000286.1 GCA_021203945.1 Campylobacter sp. | reverse complement strand
AATTTTTTTATAAATTTATATTTTAAAGACTTATGATTTAAATCTGACTAATTTAATACATGTTTTTAATCTAGCCGAATTCGACTCTACGATTAGGATTAAAAGCGAGCACGGATTGGTTTGGGCGTTAAATTTAACAATGGCTTTGTATTTCAATTTAAACGGTTAAATTTTCCTTGATCAAATGTCAAACACAAAACTCTCTGTTTAATACACACGCCAAAACGCCGACATCGCATAAGTGATTAGGCATTATATTTCATTTTCATATACGCAACCGCTTATTTTTCGCAATTAAGGGCGGTTTGGTTTTTGCACGGATTTACATAAATTTATAAACAACCGTGCCAAGATAATATTAAATTTACAAAAGAGCATTAAGAGATCTTCCCGAGCTAACCCGGGAAGACAAAGGAGAGTAGCCTATTTTACGCGGTTAAACGCGGTGTCTAAGTGAAGCGGCATAGCTTGATAGCCGATACCCGTTCCTTTAAATTTCATTTGAAGACCCGGCTCTTTCGCGCCCCATTTAAACTCCAAAAGCTCAGGCGCAGGATCGCCCACAGGCACGCCCTTGCCTAGGTCAAACTGCATTCCGGCGGTCGCAGAATAAACAACCACCGAGTCTTTGTCGTTTTGATACTCCGTAAGGCTCGTAACGGCGCTAAACCAGTCGCTGCCGCGGTCTTTGCCGTATTCCCAGACTTGCTCAATCGTCATTTTTTTCTGATCAATTTTATAGATAACGGCACGAGAGTATTTCATACTTGACATCGCAGGCTGCTCCAAACCGCGCGCGTCGCCGTTGTCAAACGCCGCTAGATAAAGCACGTCTTTGTTGGTTTTAGCGTCGATGATAAATGCCGTATGTTGCGTCCAAGTCCAGTCAAATCCGCCCTTATCGCTTGTGTATCCCGGACATTTTGAGTAGCCGTCTTCGCAAACGATCTTATTGCCCTTGCTATCAACAGGCTGAAGCAATTTATCTTTAAATTTCTCGCCCCAGCCCTTGTGTGCACCCACGATCCATTTTACTTTTTTGTCGCGTCCGATTTTAATCATCGCGCTTTGATGGCGGCTTGAAATAACGATACTATCGTCGTTCGGATCGTAATCAACGCTATTTACGTGTGCCCAGTTGCGACCTATGCCCGTTCCTGCGATATCGCCGAATGCGTCGTGTTTATCAAGCTCGGCCAGCTCTTTGTCGCTTATAGTTTGACCCGCCTTGCTCGCATCGACATTAAGGCAAACCGCGCCTTGGTCAAGCGCCTTGATAACATCGGAGCGATACGGATTTAAAATTTCGTAAAGCCTCCAATCATCTACGACATAGCCGTCTTTATCAACTTCTACGATAGTATCGCGGACGGTGCGGACGTTTTTGCCGTCCGGGCGTTTAGTATCGGACGAGCCTACGCGCAAGAAATAATGTCCGTTTTGAGCGTTATTTAGCGAGTGCGAGAAGTCGTTGTAGCCAAGCGGTAGCTGGCGGTTGAAAATTTCGCGTCCCATTAGGTCGTATTTGACATATCTTTGACCAAAACCCCACGCGAGCGCGCCGTCGTTATCCTGCCTAAATCCCATTTGGATACCGGTATTAAACATATTGTTGTGTTCTAGCAGTTTATCCGAGTCAAAATACCATCTAACCTCGCCTTTGGTATCGACGGCGAATACGTTTGAGTTATCGTTCCATTCAAGCGCGCCACCCGCCGGGCTGTTCCAAACGGCAATCGAGCTTTTGCCGGGCATTTTTCCGGGGCAGTTATTTACGAGATAAAGGCGATCTGCGAACTCTTTATCAACCTTTTTAACATCCACGCTCTCAAACGGCACTCCGGTTTGGAAAAGCAAACCTGACGGCGCAAGCGTGATAGCGCCCGTTACGATGGTGTATTTTTCGGTTACTTTTTCATCCTCAAAGCCGTTGGCATGCTTGGTGTAGCTCACTTCAACGGTGTTTTTATATGCAGGATAAAGCCCGAAAACAGGGATACCGCCGTAGGTTTTTACGATCTGATTATCAACGGGATAGCTTATGGTTTGACCGCCTTTTTTCGGCACGATCGTAACTTTAACGTCGCTTAAAACGTAGCCGTTATTCATAATGACGGCAGTAAGCGGAGAGTATCCGTATGGATTTAGCTTGACGGCACCTAGTTTGCCTTGAATTTGGTAGCTACTTTTCGCGCCGCTTGGACCGCCGATAGCAAATACCGCGCTCGGCGCCACGCAAAGTAACGCTCCTGCAAGTGCAGCAGAAAACAATATATTTTTCTTCATGAAAATCCTTTCGTGTGAAATTTAAAAGTTAATTATAGTATCTCAAAATAACATAAAAATAATGCTATAATTAATATTGGCTTAAATATTAGTTAATTCTTAAATTTTTATATAAATTTTGTATTTTAAAGTTTTTAGGCTAAATTTAAGACACTACGAGCTTAAATGCTTTTTGGCTAACTTTGATACCGCAGACAACCGATAATATCAAATTATTGAAAGAAGAAAATAAGGAGATGATATTTGAGTTAGAAAAAAGAATAAATTACTACATTTTTTAAATAAAATTGGATATACTCGCCTAAAAATTAACAAATTTATAATTTTTAAGTAAGTAAAAATAATAACGAAAGATTTGAAATGATTTACTTAGGCTTTGCTAAATTCTATACGGGCGTAGCCGATCCGCTTGTAGGTCTTTGGAGCGCACCGTTTGAAAAGCCTCAAGGACTTAGGGCGTTTAATGATTTTTACGGTTTGGTTTATCCTGCCGACAGCAACTTAAACGAAGCGATTGCGCGGCGTTTTTGTGCAAGCAAGCTTACATAGACGGTTACACATACGCGATTTCGACTTTCAAAAAGGTCTATAAACGTGTAGCCGTAGGCAAATTGGAAAGTATGGCGGAAGATTTACCTAAACTCAAAAATGAAAATGAAATAAAAAACTTTGGCTTTGCCGACATTGACGGTTTTGGCAGCGAGGACATTTACGCAGCGGGCGGTTTAGGCGACATCTGGCATTTTAATGGCAAAATTTGGACTAGGATCTATTTCTTTGGGAATTTGAGATTACGGCGATTTACTGCTGCAAAGGCAAGCGTTACGTATCTGCC
>JAJQAF010000095.1 GCA_021203945.1 Campylobacter sp. | reverse complement strand
TCGGGTAGTTGATTATTTGAGAATTTCGGTAACGCACCTCTGTAATTTCAGGTGTAGATATTGTATGCCGACGACTCCTTTTAGTTGGACGCCGAAAGAAAATTTGCTGAGTTTTGAAGAGCTATTTTTATTTGTTAAAGTAGCTATAGACCAAGGCATAACAAAGATACGTTTAACGGGCGGCGAACCGCTTGTACGCAAGGATATAGACCTATTTATAAAGATGATTAGCGAATATAAACCCGATATAGATTTGGCGCTCACGACAAACGGTTTTATGCTGCGCCATTACGCAAAAAGACTAAAAGACGCGGGATTGAAGCGTATAAATATGTCTCTTGATACTCTTAGCGGACAAAAGGCGAAATTTATAGCTCAAAAAAGCGTTTTACACGAAGTTTTAGCGGGATTTGAGGCGGCTTTGGAAGTAGGTTTAAAGGTTAAAATAAACACGGTTGCGTTAAAAGGGGTAAATGACGATGAGCTCGTTAGTTTGCTTGATTTTGCTAAATTTAGAGGCTGTCAGATAAGATTTATAGAATATATGGAAAATACGCATGCAAAAGACGATTTGGAAGGGCTAAAGGGCGATGAAATCTTAAATATTATCGCACAAAAATACAATATCGTTAAAGACGGAAAACTACCGAACGCTCCGGCTTCTATCTATCGCCTTGAAGACGGATATAAATTCGGTATCATCGATCCGCATAAGCACGATTTTTGCGAGAGCTGTAATCGCATTCGCCTAAGCGCCGAAGGTCTGCTCATACCTTGTTTGTATTTTGAGGATGCGCTTAGCATAAAAGACGCCGTAAGCAAGGGCGATATCGTTGGAGCGAGTGAAATTTTAAGACAGGTTTTGGCAAATAAGCCAAAAGAAAACAAATGGGTAGTCGGAACGGCAAACGAGGTCTCTTCGCGTGCATTTTACCAAACGGGCGGTTAATGCAGACGGGCGAAAATAGCAAAAGCTTAGAGCTTGTCGAAAGCTTTTTAAGCATTCAAGGCGAAGGGGCTTATCAGGGTAGGCTCGCGCTATTTTTGAGATTTTTCGGTTGCAATCTAAATTGTATTGGATTTGACGTGAAAACGCCTTCGAAAAAAACAGGCGAAATTCTAATCGGTTGCGATAGTGCCAGAGCCGTTTTTAAAGGACATTTTGAACATAAAAGATATTCAAACGGCGAAATTTTATCGCTTGTCGATAGTTATTGCCGAGGGTTAAAATCTAAACCAATAATCGTCATAACCGGCGGCGAGCCGCTTATTCATCACAAAAACGAAAATTTTATAAATTTAGTGCAAAATTTGCTTGAGCGAAATTTTGACGTGCATTTTGAGACAAACGCTACGATAGAGATTGATAGTGTAAAATTTCCTATATATAAAAAATGTAAATTTGCGCTAGGTATAAAGCTTGCATATAGCGGTATCGACAAGGTTAAACGTATAAATCCTAAAGCTATAAAGGCGATTTGCGAAAATAGCAAGGAGAGCTTTTATAAATTTGTTTTAAGCTCTCCGGGTAAAAACGACTTGGAACAAATTTTGCAAGTATTAAAAATATACGATGCACCCGTTTGGTGCATGGCTATGGGCGCAAATAGGGCTCAACTTGAGCAAAATTCACTTGACGTTGCAAATTTTGCTATAAAATACGGTTTTAACTATTCCGAACGCATTCACGTAAGGCTTTGGGATAGAAAAGAGGGCGTTTGATGATAATACGAAAACTTTTTAAATTTGAAAATGCGCATATCGTAAGGTTTTGCAGTTCAAAGCGTTGCAGAACGAGCATTCACGGACATAGTTACGTTGCCGAAATTTTACTTAGCTCGAATTTTTTAGATAATGCCGGCATGGTTTATGATTTTGGTTTGATGAAGCAAAATATAAAATGCATAATTGATAGTTTTGATCACGCTACGACGATATTTTCCAAAGACGACGAACGATATAAAAACGACTTAAAAAGGCATTCGCAGCGTTGGATAGAGATCCCGCTAAACCCGTCCGCAGAGCAGTTTTGTCGGATATTTTTCGTCATTATAGACAGACTGCTTAGCGCGACCGTTATGCAAAACGGAGAGCGAGAAGTAAAGATACACAGCATAATCGTCCATGAGACCGATACCGGTTACGCACAATGTTTTAAAGAAGACGCATATAACGCTAAAATGGGCGAAATAAATTTGGACGAAATTGTTTTTTCCGACGCGATTATAGATGAATGGGACGATAAGGAGTTGTTTGATAAGATAAAGCTCAAAAAACCTATCGTAAATCCAAAGGACGTCTAATGAAATTTTATAAAATTTTGATTTTTTTGACCATAAGCGCGGGTATTTTCGCGGGTTGCGACGATGAAAGAGTCGATACTACTCCAAAAACCGAAGCCATACCAAGCGACGTGTCTATAGACAAACCAGACGCAAACGACAGCATAGATGAAAATTTGCCGCCCGAGCCGGCTATCGAAGATACTCAAAGTCCGCAAAAATAAGGTGAAATTTGAACGAATATTTAAGTGAGCTTTATGCTTATGCTTTGCCGATGCACAAAAGTTTTGCGCACGTTTTGCTAATGCTTGGCGTTATATATTCGGCAATAATCCTATTCGGCGTAAATACGAAAAATTACGTTTTACGCATTCGGTATTTTTTACCGATTTATCATATGCTTTTAAGTTTTATGATTTTGACCGGGCTCGTTTTATCGGCGGTTTATGACTACGCACTAAATTTTAAAATTTTAAAGATGATATTAGTTACGATTGCGCTGATCGCCCTAAGTGCGGTCGGGTTTAAAAAGCTGAAATTTTACGCCCGATTAAAACAGTTGCCAAAATTTAAGAAATTCGCCTTATTTCAAGGCGTGATAGCTATTTTGCTAATAATTGTAGCGGGGGTTTGATTTGAAATTTTTATACGATAAACTTGCCGGCGATGAAATTTTAAACGCGGATAACGAAGCGTTTTTACATCTAAAGGCGCGTAGGGTCAAGGTCGGCGAACGTATAAACGTGCGAAATTTAAAAGACGGCAAAGAGTATCTTTATGAGATTTTGCAAATCGGACGGAAAAGCGCGAGCTTAAAGCTGAATTTTATCTCGACGGGAGCAGATGAAAAATATGATTTTACGCTCGCTTGGG
>JAJQAF010000276.1 GCA_021203945.1 Campylobacter sp. | reverse complement strand
CTCTGGGCTTATAGGTATAATCATTACGATAGCGATGGATCCGATCTTTAAAAATCATATCCATAATTAAAATGAGATGGTATGAAAAAAGTAGTTTTAAACGAATTTAGCACAAGAGAGCTCAAGCAGAAATTTCAAAACAATGAAATAGACAGCGCCATAACGATTTTCGGAAGCTGTGAGAGCCACGGATCGCATTTGCCTTTGGGTCCGGATCTGTTTGTGCCTGAGGAGATAGCCAAAAGAGCGGCTCAAAGACTAAACAAAACAATAGTTGTCCCGGGAGTTCCGTTCGGCACGTCCATACACTACAATCAATTTCCAATGTCTATCACTTTGAGATTTGAAACGACGATCGCAATCGCCGAAGATATGTTTGAAAGCCTTATAAATAACGGCATAAAGCATATTATTATTCTAAACGGACACGACGGAAATATCCCTGCGCTTGAGATCGCAGCAAGAAAGGTAAAAAATAGGCATAAAGACGCCGTTTTAGTTTTAATACCGGCTTGGTGGAATATAACCGGAGCTAGGTTAAAAGGCGTATTTGACGTATGGGACGGTCTTGGTCACGGCGGAGAGGGTGAAACGTCGATAGTTATGGCGGTAAAACCCGATCTTGTAGATCTTAAATACGCAAAATGCCAAATGCCCAATGATGTAATTGAATTTAGCGATTTTGCAACGATTATTTGGGATATAAAGGAAATTTCCGAAACGGGAGCAACGGGAGACAATACGAAAGCAACGCAAGAAAAAGGAGAAAAGATGATAGATTGCGTTACCGATTACGTCGTGGAATTGATAGAAAAATTAGAAAAAAGAGAGTGGAAATACGACCACAGAAAATAATCTTAGCGTGTCTAAAATTTAAAATTTAGACACGGTTTAAAAACCTGCCATTTTTGATGTCCGTAAGAGTGCTGCATATGCGTGTTCATAAGCAGTTGATACTCGTCATTTAAAAACGGCTTATACGGTGGCTTGTTTTCGTCAAAAAACTCTTTCATCTGCGGCACTCTCGTGCAAGGCGTATTCGCCGTATCTCATGGGCTCAAGCGCGATTTGCCCGCTGCCATTGTCGCATTTTACGTCAAGCCGATTTTTTAGCACCCTTATCTCTTTGCGCTCCTTAAATTTTTGCGTCAAAAACTCTCGTAGTCTCGTTTCAAATGCCTTTTTTAATTCCGCCGATGTCATTTTGCTCCTTAAATCTCTTTAAACAAAGCCCTTTTCAGCCTACCTTAGATAAATTTCTAATCGTCGCCTTTAAATATACAATACGCGTAAATTTAAGTCGTCTTTCATCTTAAATTTACCGCTCGCGCGTTCATTTATGATAACTCATATCGATAATCTCTTGCCAAAATTCCCTCTCGTTTGAACCGCTAAATTTAATAATCTCTTGCACGTCGCAACTTTGAAATTTACGGCGATTTATATCTATCGTCGCCATAATTTGGATAAATTTAGCAAAGCTCTCGCAGACCATTTTTGCCCGCTCTCCGCCAAGCATAGCGTAAATCTCACCGCTAGCGCACCGCACCGCATAGGTGTACGGATCGCTTAGGGCTACAACTATTATGCCCTTTGGTCTGCTTTGCCCCTGCCACCATTTGCCGCCAAACTCATCAACGCTATTTAGCCTGATTAGCTCTTTTGCGTAATCATTCCGAGTGCCAAACGAAATATTATTTATCTCCAAATTATCAAATTCATACGCCGAAACGATGCGCTTAAAATCTTCCGAAAATACGACGTCAAGGGCTTTTTCGATAAATTTAAAATCCACGCATGATTGCGCCCTCAAAAGTCTCATCCCGCTTATGCTCTCTTTTTCTAACGGCGCGTAAATTTCATCTAAAAGCGCTTCTATCTCATCAAGTTCGTATATCATCTAAACCCTCTAAAAAACGATAATCTTGTTAAAATTCTCATCGTATCCGCAAGGAAATTTGCCAAGCTCGTAAATTTCAAACAGTCTTTTAAAAAACAGCGCGCCTTTTAAAATTTTAGCCTTCGCGTAGTGATTTTCGATGATAAAATTTAAAACGTTAAAGCTTATATCAGTCACTAGCGCACCCCTATCAAACCCCGCTATTTCAGGGATTTTCGGCGCGACGCACCCGTCTATAAACTCCCGCCCGAGTGCGGCGATCTCGTTCCACTCGCTAAGCTCTTTTAAGAAATTTTTAGCTTGCAAATACTCGCTTATGCGGTTGCTTGCGTCTAGCGTAAAAATTTCCCACTCTACAGAGCATAGCGACGCATTTACTTTGTCTGCGTCATTTTCTTGCGACGTGCCCGCTATCTCAAGCGAAATTTCGACGCGAGAGAGCCAAGAAACCGCCAAAATTCGCTCTTTGATCTCTTTGGATATTTTCACGGCAGCCTTCTTCGCGGTTTTGGCACGGGCGGATCCCAGCTTATTAGCGCGCTCGCTGCGCCTATAACTTGATTTACCCTGTCTATTTGCGAGCCGTCAAATCGCCGGATCCAATTCTCATTTACGCGCTTCAACGAGCCGTTGCTAGCATTTGCGCCGATCCATTCTTGCAGACTTTGCCCCGATATATCAAGCTTTAAATGCTCGCCGTTTAGGATATTTGCGCGATACGCCATCCGCAGTTTGCGCGCAAACCCCGCCTCCGCAGCGTCTCTAAGCGAGCCTTGCCACTCTAGGGAATTATCGTAGCCGTAAAATTCGCTTCCGTTTCCGAAAATATGCAAATATGCCGTCGTAAGTCGCCCCTCAAACTGATAACCTATGCCGTATTTTATCTCAAAATTTCGTAAAATTTTACTGAGCAGATTGCAGACCCGCTCGTCGTCCATACTAAGCTCGCTCTCGAAAAACTGCATATCGACGCAGTTCATCTCATAAGCCCTCTTCGCTCGTAAAAGCAAACGAGCCCTCTTTTTATTTGCGACGTAAGATAGCCTAAAATCCTTGATAAGGTCGTTTTCGACTTTCTCTTTTAGCTTTTGGGCGCTTCTTAAAATTTGATTTTTAAGCTCTTGGCGCGGCGTATTTTCAAAGAGATAGCAAAATGTGATACGTAGTTTGGTTTTAGCCCGAGCTCGCCGAAAAACCAAAGCGCGACTTTGAGCGCTTGGGCGATATTTATATTTTTTACGTCGTAGATTGCGATACCGTTTGCAAGG